>CAZKMY010000135.1:254-1509 GCA_964554085.1 uncultured Pseudomonadales bacterium | reverse complement strand
TGATGAATCAAATGCACCAAATCGGCCACACGACAGGAATAACCCCATTCGTTGTCATACCAGCTCAGGATTTTTATAAAGTTGCCATCCAACACATTGGTGGACAGTCCATCGATGATTCCTGAATGGGAATCTCTTCTAAAGTCGGAGGAAACAAGTGGTTCTGTGGTGAAACCCAGTATGCCATTCATCGAATTCCTGGAGGCTTGCTCAAATACATCGTTGACCTCTTGAATGCTGGTGGATTGCTCAACACTACAGACAAAATCGGTGACTGAAACTGCTGCAACCGGAACTCGCAAAGAAATTCCCGTGAGTAATCCTTTCAACTCGGGAATAACAATGCCCACAGCATCAGCGGCACCTGTGGAAGTTGGGATGATATTGACAGCAGCAGCACGAGAGCGTCTGAGATCTTTGTGGGGGAGATCGAGGATCCGCTGGTCTGAAGTATAGGCATGAACCGTTGTCATAAAACCTTTCAGTAGTTTAAAACGTTGATTGAGAAGTTTGACTGCAGGAGCGAGACTGTTGGTAGTGCAGGAGGCATTGGATATGACAGCATGTTTTGAAGGATCAAATAGCTCATCATTAACACCCAAAACTATCATACAATCAGCATTTTTTGAGGGGGCAGTGATAATGACTTGTTGAACATCATTTTTTAAATGTAGGGCGGCCTTTGAGCGATCAGTGAAAATTCCAGTGGATTCAATAACCACTTCAATTCCTTTTTGCCACTCGATGGTATTGAGATCGGTAAAATGGGTCATGGATATGGAGTTTTTGCCTACAGTCATGGTGTTGTCTTGGGAGCTGACCTCTTGAGAATAAACCCCATAAGTAGAATCGTATTTAAAAAGGTGTGCAAGTGTTTTGGTGTCTGCAATATCGTTAATTTGAACAACTTCATACTGAGGGTGACGTTCCATCAGGGCTTTCAGGACTTGTCTGCCCACCCTTCCAAATCCATTAATTCCAACTTTCATAACATCCTCCACAAACTTTATTTTTATTTCATTTGCTCAAAATCATTTCTTTTCTTACTCTATGATTGTAGTTTTTAAAGGATGTTTTTCAATGAAAAGAAAGTATCAGTCTTTATATGAGAATTTTAAAACTCCATTTTTTCATCTCTATCTTGAAAAGGATTTGTCCTCACCTCTTCTAACTGAAAGAAACGATCCAGTGCTTTTTTCGCTTTATTTCGTGCAATATTGTATGAAGGCCGAAACTGAGCTTTGCTAAGCAACTC
>CAZKMY010000135.1:0-244 GCA_964554085.1 uncultured Pseudomonadales bacterium | reverse complement strand
AGGGGGTGAAGATTCATATTGAGCATAAAAATCCACCAATTCTGGAAAACTGTCATATGATAAAGCTTGTAAGTAATTATCGTCTATCTCCCCACTGCTATAATATCTTTCAATATTCTTTGAAGCAATCAATTGGTCGATATTCATATAATTTACCAGTATAAATGCCAGTAAGGTCAAGACGATGTATAGTTTTTTAAGTGGAACTTGCTGGATCCAAACCTTAAACAAAGCCACCATGATC
>CAZKMY010000134.1:0-1549 GCA_964554085.1 uncultured Pseudomonadales bacterium | reverse complement strand
GTGATGTCGTATCTGCGCTGGCATATGAATTGCTACAACATCAAATAACAAATCCCGCTGTACTCCAGCAAGCAGTGAGGGGCTGTAATCAACTTCTGATGGAAACTGTTGCTGGTTGGCAATTGCAAACGAAGCAAAATTATTTGACTATAGATCAAGTAACAGAAGCCGAATTTTTGAATGGAATGAAGTTGGTATCAGCCCAATATTCAGTGGTTTGGCCAATACGAATTGGGCAATTATTTGCGGAACAAACGAGTTGGAATCAAGATTTAGATATGTATGGGTTCCATGCGGGAATGGCTTTCCAAATCACTGACGATATCTTGGGAATGTTTGGGGATGAAGAGAAAACGGGTAAGCCGGTTGGGCACGATTTTAGAGAAGGTAAGAAGACACTTCTTGTTCTCTATGCATATCAACACGGCTCTGATACTGATCGCGCATTTATCAGATCTAAACTTGGCACTGAAATATCACCAGGTGATGTTGTAACTGCACGAGATATTATTACCAAAACGGGCGCATTGGACTATTCATATCGTCTTGCACAAGATCATGTAGTTCAGGCAAAAGAATCGATAAAATCACTACCTACACATGACACCGAAGCATTAAGGCTTCTTAGTCTTTTGGCTGACTTGTTTGGCAAGCGCGATTTTTAGTACTTCATCCATATTTTCTACCAAGTGAAATTTCATCTGACTACGAATGGAATCAGGGATTTTGACCAAATCTTTTCCATTGGCTTTGGGCAAGATGATTTCACGCAAACCTGCTCTGTGACCAGCAATAACTTTTTCTTTGACTCCACCAATTTCAAGGACCCGACCACGAAGGGTTACTTCTCCCGTCATGCCTACCGCTGGACGCATCGTCCGTTTGGTAAGGGCAGAAACAAGAGCTGTTGTGATCGTATCTCCGGCTGAGGGACCGTCTTTTGGCACCGCACCTTCAGGAACATGGACATGTACATCAATACTTTTGTAGAAATCCTCTTTTAGGCCGAGTGCGTGCCATTTACTTCTGACGTATGACCAGGCTGCTTTGGCAGACTCCTGCATTACTTCACCCAATTTTCCGGTAAGAATAATTTGTCCTGTACCTGGCATGATGGCAACTTCGATAAAAATAATGTCTCCACCTGCTTGAGTCCACGCTAATCCGGTAGCCAATCCTGGTTCTGGTTTTGTTTCTGCAACGCTTTCCGTAAATTGCTCTGGCCCTAGGAAATCTGAGATATTTTGTGGAGCGATAGTAACTGTGTCAGTTTCCTTGTTCGCAATTTTTTTGGCGGCTTTGCGCATAATTTTGTTGAGTTGTCGTTCTAGATTACGAACCCCTGCTTCACGGGTGTATGACCCAATTACTATGGAAAGTGCTTCTGGATGGAGTGTTACCTGATCTGAAGTTAATGCATTATTTAGTATCGCTTTTTCCAGTAAATGTTGTTTGACAATTTCAAATTTTTCATTGACCGTATAACCGGAAAATTCAATTACCTCTAATCGGTCCAATAACGCAGGAGGAATGGTATCTAATACGTTGG
>CAZKMY010000133.1:0-1612 GCA_964554085.1 uncultured Pseudomonadales bacterium | reverse complement strand
GATAGACCTGAGGTACGAAGCTTGGCGGTCAGTTGAGCGGATGCATTTTGAGTGGTGGCATCAAACACTGTGACTAGAATTTGTGCTGAGGTGAGATTTTCGGGGACCAACTTTTGTTCAACTGCAGCTTCGACGGTGCGATCGAAACCAAGACCAAAACCAACGGCAGGAATGGAGACACCGCACAGATCACCAATCAGTTTGTCATAGCGGCCACCGCCACCCAGAGAGCCGCTGGCACCAGGGAGCTTGGCCTCAAAAATGAGACCGGTGTAGTAATCTAACCCTCGGGCAAGGGTGGAGGTGTAGTGAAGGTTTTTCTCGGGAATGCCGAGTGCTTTGGCTGAAGCGGTGATCTGCTGAAGGTTGTCTGACATGGTGGCGAATTCTATGGCTTGGAGCGCCTTATCGGCAGTGTCAGGAGATAAGCCTTTTTCAACCAATTCAGCAATTACTGATTCGCGGGGTTCTTTGTCCAATTTATCCACGGATTGAATGATGGAATATACAGAGACTTTTTCAGTGGCAAACGGAGACAGGGCGGACATAAGGGTTTGACGATCATTGACGTGGATGACGACATCGGTGAGGCCAACTGATTGGAAAATGCCATTAAACACGGCTAAAATCTCTGCATCAGCGAGGGGAGAAGAGGAACCAAAAAGATCGGCATCACACTGGGTGAATTCACGGTAGCGGCCTTTTTGAGGTTTGTCGGCGCGGAAGACATTTTGGATTTGGTAGCGGCGGAAATATTTAGGTAAATCATTTTGGTTTTGAGCCAAGAATCGGGCGGTGGGGACGGTTTGGTCGTAACGAAGGGCTACCTGGCGGCCACCGCGGTCTTCGAAGGTATAAACTAATTTATCGGCTTCATCGCCGTATTTTCCTAGCAATAGATTGGCATATTCAACGGTGGGGGTTTCGACGGGTTCAAAGCCAAATTGTTCAAATACCGCTTTAATTTTGTTGGCCACAAAATCACGCTTCCGCTTGTCAGCAGGAAGAAAATCACGAAAACCTTTAAGTGTTTGAGGTATGTTTGTCATAGGGGTATTTTCTCATGTCTTTCTTGATAAATCTATTTTTTTACATACTCCTTTGTACTGCATTTTGAACAGTTTGATAAAATTTTAGTGCATCTATTTTGGTGATAACTTCAGTCTTATTGAAAAACGATGAGACCGGACATGTTTGCCCTCGGCTTGAGTCGTTGAGGACGACATTGATAGATGTGGGGTATTTTTTCAAAACAATGGATGGGTTTACCATAATTCCCGCTACGAGTGGATCGTAAAATTGATTAAAGTCGCCCGTATTTCCTTCAATGATCGCTTGAATAATTTGAGCAGTGGGGTTGTATGGAGTGCATGTACGAATTTGATCAGTAAATGTCGCTGATATAGGAACCCATTTGGTTGCATTGATGGGGACAAGCGTTTTGGGAATGGAACTATTAAAAACGACCTGAGCAGCTTCGGGATCAAGATATATGTTGTATTCTGCTTTTTTTAAAGGAAGAACATTTCCTGGTTCGTTTACAGCTCCGCCCATCATGATGATTTGATCAATTTTATCTGTGAATGAATTACCATATTTCTCGATGAGATAG
>CAZKMY010000132.1:0-1634 GCA_964554085.1 uncultured Pseudomonadales bacterium | reverse complement strand
TAATGAAGCGACATATATTAAGGATTATGATGATGGCGCCTGGATGAAGATGACTTCAGATAATCAAGAGGATTTGTCACCTGTTGATGTGACGGAGTCAATGGAGTCGATTAAAGACCAGTTTAAGGTTGAAGATATGCAAATGGTGTATACCAAAATCGGTGAAGAGGCCTGCGGCGCACTCACTTGTGAGATCTTTGAGATGTATGAGCAGGGAAATGAGATGGGGAAAACAAGTATTTGGATCGATACCAAAGAACACCTGATGCGCAAAATGGAAATGACGATGAACGACGGGTCGGTGAGCACAACGGCTTATGAATATGGAGCAGTGTCTATTTCCGAGCCATCACCAGTGAAAGAGTTCCAAGTGCCTACTTTTGGTACGGGAGACGAAGGAGAGATGCCTTCACAGGCTGATATTCAACAAATGATGCAGGAATACGGCGGAGAGCAATAGAGCTTATGGGCGAAAGCCCCGCCGCCGCACCAGAAATTACGCCTCGATCATTAGTCGAAGCTCCATACTGGATGCTTTGGCGGGTAGAGTGGAGATGCCCGGGAGTGACCCGGGGTCCGCATCAATTCTGTTAACATCATCTACAGCGCGTAGGTTATCGTTTATGTCCTCAATTGCCCGGAGATAACCATCCGAAACAAGAGAGTGAGTATCCTATGGTTTGGTCCAGCCTCGATACATTTAGGCAAGATTACAGCATGACTTTGTTGCCACCTTATTGTTTACATCATGCGATAAGACAATAAGATGCCTGATTTACGCGTAAGCGTAAGCGGGTTCATTGGAGCCGAAGACAAAGTCTGCAGCTTTAGCAATGAAGTTCTGTGCAAAAGATTTGACAGATAGTTTTTTGAGTTTTTTTACGTTGTGACTCAAAACGGCGTGCAGATGTTAAAGAACCGGATACGTCGAAGCGATGCATCCCCAAGTGGAGATAGTATAGCAGGCGGACGCAACTTTTTTAGTTGACAAGACGCTGATCTCATACTATTCTTATAGTTGTTCCTATCTCCTTTAGTTTTACCACTGCCCCATACTTATTCTGGGGCAGTTTGGTTTTTTGTGGAAATTTTGCTTTGGTTATTCTCTATTGTGGAGTTTGAGTTCTCTGGCGGCGTCTCGGGCAATATCTCGTTCGCGCAGCATGGCGCGTTTTTCGTGGACTTTCTTACCTTTGGCTAGACCTAGTATCACCTTGAAGTGCCGGCCTTTTAGGTAGATTTTTACCGCAATGAGGGTAAGACCACGTTGTTTGGCGGTCGTTGCCAATTCAATGAGCTCATTTTTATGAAGTAAGAGTAAGCGGCTTCGGGTTTCATCAACCTCTTCGCTGCGGGTAAATTGATAGGGAGTAATGTGCATGTGAACCAGATAGGCCTGATCACCAATAAAGCGGACATGAGCATCTTTGAGTGAGGCTCTACCAAGGCGTAAGCTTTTTACTTCCCAGCCTTTTAATTGCACACCAGCCTCAACCGTGTCTAATACAGTGTATTGGTGACGGGCGTGTTTATTAACAATGTCGGTAGTCTTGTTATTTGTTTTTTTCATCGGGGGTATTGTAGCTTATTGGGGCAAAGAGTTTGGTGTAGTTTCTTCGGAGGTGACATAAATC
>CAZKMY010000131.1:0-1643 GCA_964554085.1 uncultured Pseudomonadales bacterium | reverse complement strand
GTTTACTTCCATTAAAGGGTATTTGCATAGGATTGATGATATAAAAGAGGATGTGAAACGGGAATTTGATGCTACCTGTACAGATTGTTTCAGAAAAAAAATCAAAATTACGGCGATTGTTTATTTCTTTTTTGAATCTGACCCGAGTGTTGAAATGCCACACTGGTCAGACTATGCCAGTGCATCTCCTGATGAACAAGCGGCTTGGAACGCGATGATAGCAGCGTTGAAAACGCATGAACAAGGGCATGTCAGTATATTTAATTTATATATTGGGCAAGAGCTTGTTTTAGGGTTTGGCTCTTCTTGTGATGAAAATAATGCAGAATGAACTTGCCCACGAAGTATATGACTGGGACACTGAACATGGGAAAACACAAGGCATCGACCTACCTGATTTATAAATGGAGGGAAGCGATGATGAAATTATTATGTTATATCTTCTTCTGGCTAATTGTATCAAATGTTGCATACAGTGATGAGAGAACGGCTCGAATCAATATAGATGAATGTGCTATGTCGGGGAAGCTAAACGGCTCCGTCGTCTTTGAATGTATCTTGACAAACACAACTGAGCGGCCGCTTGGTTTGATGATTGATATATCAAGTATTTCATTCCAATTCAGTTTTTTTGACTATGCCCCTGATAATTCTGTCGATGGGTATGGCATGGGAAAATATAAAGGAATGGTGGGATTTGGTTTGGTGGGATATTTGCCCGCAGCATCATTAAAAAACATTTTAAAAAAGCACCCGCCGTTGATTATCCCTTCAAAAGCATCTTGTTTGTATAAAAAAATCATCCCGGCAAAGGTTGGGAACTGGCAGTCTGGTCTGGCTGAAATGTCTGTTTCAATACAGTTATTACACTCATTACCGACAAATTATATTGGTGATGTTGAGATATATATAAATAATATTGAAACACAAAATATCATGTCGGTTGAGGTAATGGGGGAGTTGATTTCTGTCAATCCATTAAGAAAAACGCGGCATAAGGGACATAATTTGACATTGGACAAACAGAAGGAAGAATGTGGAAAAGGGATGGAGGAATGATGATGGTGGGCAACCAAAATGGTGAGTTTTTATTACGGATGAGCGAGTCTATCTCTCGCCCTTGCCATCTGTTGCCCAGTTTCAACCGTAACCTCCACTCCTTCACCCAATACGCCTCCTCTCCCAATCTTGTAAATCTTGTCAACCAGCTTAAAAATCTTTACACCTACCACCCCGTCGGCTCACTCTTTCTTTCCGCCCTCGCCCCTCCAATAACTGGTGGCAAGTTACTTTTTCAACCAGACATGCAGATGGTGTCACAAATTTAACTTCTATTGTGAGAGAGCAGCTCACAGGACTTTCTACTGAACTCTTGAACCACACAGTAACGATTGATGCAAACTCTTTCACGACGACCGTAAGCCGGCTTGCAGAGTCCGGTCCCGACACCATAACAAAAGTTACCCAGATCGGAGCCGCTACACCTACTGTCCGTTGTACACTCTACGGGTATGAGTTAGAGAGCACCGACCTTAATTCAACTGTACTCTCCACGTATGACGGCTTTGGTCGCCTTGCATCACAAACGGTTACAAACGAGGTAACGACGCTCTCGCAATCCACACTCACTTATGATAACTTTG
>CAZKMY010000130.1:0-1643 GCA_964554085.1 uncultured Pseudomonadales bacterium | reverse complement strand
CAGGATCTAGGTCCTTGCCTCGCAACGCGCCCCTGCTATAGTTGTGATCTGTTACAACGAGCTTATCAAGCCCCCTCTTTCGAGCAATCGTAACCAGTTCCTCCGGTTTTACCAGGCTGTCAGGCGATGCGTTACTGTGATTATGAAAATCTACTTTAATCAATTTTTGTGACATAAAAAATTCAACCCATGAAAGTGATATTGATAAACATACTATTTTTAAATAGTGTGTTTGAGATTATACCCCACCCATAGCAGGTATCTACCGCCGTTGGTGTAACATATTTTCTGTAAAATGAAGAACCTTAACAAAAGAGGTGAGTCAGAAGTATCCTAAAGGTTGCTTAAGACCCAGAAAGGAGAACTCGATGACTCACCAAAATGATTGTACACTGTCGACAGAATTGATGGAAGAATTAGTGGCAAATGGGATCGAAGGACTTCCAGAAATCTTTCGAGCCCTGCTAAATACAGCCATGCAAGTAGAACGGACCAAGTACATTCAGGCTGAAGAGTACCAACGCAGTGAAAAAAGAAAAGGGCATGCAAACGGGTATAAACCGAAAACGGTCAAAACCAGAATCGGTGAGATCACCTTCGATATACCGCAAGTACGGGAAGGCGGTTTCTACCCATCAGCACTTGAGAAGGGGCTGAGGAGTGAACGAGCATTGACCATGACTTTGGCAGAAATGTATGTTCAAGGTGTTTCCACAAGACGGGTGAAAGCGGTAACCGAACAGTTATGTGGAACAGAGATATCGGCGATGCAGGTCAGTCGGGCAACAGCCCAATTGGATGCCGTACTCCAGGAATGGCGGGAACGGTCATTGGGAGAAACCCGATATTTGTTTTTGGATGCCAGGTATGAGAAAGTGAGGGAAGCTGGACACATTCGTGATGCAGCCGTCCTGGTAGCCAGTGGGATCAACCCACAGGGACAGAGGCAAATACTGGGTGTCTCAGTGTCTCTGAGTGAACAAGAAGCCCATTGGAAAGACTTCCTGCACAGTCTGAAGGAACGTGGATTGACCGGAGTAGATTTGATCATAAGTGATGACCATGCTGGATTAGGAGCTGCCCGGAGAGCTGTTTTTGGAAGTATTCCGTGGCAAAGATGCCAATTCCACTTACAGCAAAATGCCGGTGCGTATGTTCCCCGCCAGGCCATGCGGGCGGAGGTAGCAGCAGACTTGAGAGGGGTATTCAATGCCCCAGATCGAGAAACAGCAGAACTGTGGTTAACATCTGCGGTTCAAAAGTATGCAAAAACTGCCCCAAGATTATCCGCCTGGATGGAAGAAAACATTCCTGAGGGGCTTACTGTTTTTGCTTTTCCCGTTGAGCATCGGCGATTTGTGCGCACTACAAATAGTCTGGAAAGGGTGAATAAAGAGATCCGCAGAAGGACCAGGGTAGTAGGCGTTTTCCCAAATGACTCAGCTTGCTTGCGTTTGGTTTCAGCGGTTTTGATGGAGATTGGAGAGGATTGGCAAATTGGAAAAAAGTATTGTTTTGATAAATTGTTAGTGAATTGCTAGTACTTTGGTTGCTTCTGACTTGAATTTACAGAAAGAACGTTGCGTAATCCCGTTAATAAAAAGAACGGCAAATTTAACTCATAAAATGTTATACTCCAACAC
>CAZKMY010000129.1:0-1661 GCA_964554085.1 uncultured Pseudomonadales bacterium | reverse complement strand
TTATGGGATCACTGTGAAATATTTCCGTCATAATACTTGGCGTGTTTATCCAATATCAAACCCCGCTCTTTAAAAAGAGTCATTAGAAGACAAATATTTTTTAAATCATAAAATTTCAAGTTAATTGAAATTACACGACCGGTTTTTTCGCATATAAGAAGCTTAAAAAGCCCCTTCAATTTATATGAAAACGACCGGTCATATCTAATGCTTTCTATTTCTGAAAAGAATATTTTGCTTCCATATATTTCCAGAGAAATCGAGTCCACGGTAATTTTTGAACGTTTTATAATAATCGCAGAAATTAATACCACAAAAATGACGGCAACACTCATCACTAGAGATTCACAGGAACCATGATTTAGAAAATCTAAAAAGGCAAGGAGGAAAATGGGAAGTGAAAATATATATAATACAATATATACTCTTTTGTCCGGATAAATGATAAAGGCTGTAAGTTTTTCACTCATCAAAGAATATTAATATCTGATCAATTCGTACGTTTGGCGGAAAATCTCATTTCCATTTTCGTTATAAATAATAATTTCATGATAATAATAAAAGTCAATAATATTCCTTTCAGAGTTTAGCAGAAGAGTACCCTGGTCATTATGATTTCTCAAATACCTTTCAAGCCCATTTCCGAAATGCCTAGTGATTTGCGGTGCAATTGCGTTACCGATAACACCTCCCTCTATTGCAGCTGATTTTACTGCCGCCCCAACAAACATTTTCCCGGCAGTTTGAAGCCTGATTCTGTTAATCGTCCCGTTAACAGCTTTAGTTCTTATCTGGTTATATACCGCTACAAAGGAATTTCTTCCTTTTGCCACACCTTGAATAGGGCGTCCGGGAATAAACCCGGTCATCCCACCAACAACAGTTGTTATTGCAACATCTGCATAGCAGATTTCTTCGTCATGAGTAAATGATTTTATGCCCTGCGAAACCAAACTTGTTGTCAACCCCCCAGCAGCACCAGCTAAAATTGGATTACCTGTGTATAAAAGAACTGAACCAGATGCGGCACCTCCAACAAAAGCACCTGTGTAATCCTCCCAATCACTCACTTCACCCATGAACACATCGACAACAGCTTGGGTCACCACTCCAATAAATCCACCACCTAATGCAAAAATTGCATCATCAATACCAAACCATAAGCCATTTACATCATATGCATTTAGTCCATTATTTCCTGAGAACCCATATAGATTGTACCCACCCGGTTCCCCAATCGGGTCCTGATTAATCCACCTTCCCAGCCTTGGGCTGTAGAATCTGTATCCATAGTAATAGAGATTCGGGGAGACGCCTGCAGATGAACTTGTTGTTGGAATAAGGAGCTCCTCTTCGATCTGTTTGGTGCTGAAGCGGAACTTGTTCCAAGTCTGCAATCCACTTAGCAATTCGGATTGGATCAGGTTGCCGAACGGATCATACTCGTAATGAGCCTTGGAATCACCCGTGGCCATATCAACCAGTTGGGTGATGTTACCGTTGCCGTCGTATAGACAGGCAAGGTTCGCAGTGGGCACCGTCTTCTTACTGATTCCGAGAAGGCCACCAACTCCTCCTGCACCTCCAAAGGTACCCGAGAGATCAAGCCCCCAGGTATAGGTCACAAGCGCAGCGTCGTTGTTTTTACCATTCAATTCCGC
>CAZKMY010000128.1:0-1671 GCA_964554085.1 uncultured Pseudomonadales bacterium | reverse complement strand
CCTACATAACCGAGGCCGATTACTGCGATGCGGATGTCATTTTGATTCATCTGTTTAAATATTAAGAAGCTGTTTTGACACACAAAAATATGACATAATAACCTGAATATCAGCAGGAAGTATAAATTATATAACGCGCTTTATCGCGGATTGAAAACAAAAAAGAACGACCATGGATTACGAATTAAAAAAACGGATCTGCCGATGCAATGCTACAAATTACGATCTGCCAAGTCATGCTTAAGAAATGTAATACTTTCAAAACAGCATCTATAAATTTTCCCAATACCACCTAATCGCTACTTTCAATCCTTGCTTCATCGAGTATTCCGGAGCATATCCCAGCAGATTACGGGCTTTGTCTATGTTTGCGAGGGAATGCGGAATATCGCCAGCCCGATTGGAACCATGGAGAATTTCAACTTTGGATATTTCTGGATCGAGTTCTGAAAGAAACTCTTTTAGATAACCCACCAGCTGATTCAGCGTGGTGCGCTCACCATAAGCGGTGTTATATACCTGGTTCACAGCTTGAAGGTTGGGGGTTTTCATCGCCAGGATATTCATCTGGATGACGTTGTCGATATAGGTGAAGTCGCGGCTATACTCACCGTCGCCATTGATCACGGGTGACTCGTGGTTCATCAGCTTCTTCACAAACAGGGGAATTACCGCCGCATAAGCACCATTGGGATCTTGCCGTCTGCCAAAGACATTAAAATAGCGTAAACCGATTGTTTCGATTCCATAAGTTTTGGAAAAAACATCGGCATATAATTCATTTACATACTTGGTGATGGCATAGGGTGACAAGGGTTTGCCGATCACATCCTCAACTTTGGGTAGCGATTGGCTGTCGCCATACGTGGAAGAGGAGGCTGCATAAATAAACCGTTTCACACCTGCATCGCGACTGGCCACCAGCATATTGAGAAAACCCGACACATTGACTTCATTCGATGTGATCGGGTCTTGGATGGAACGGGGTACTGATCCGAGTGCTGCCTCGTTAAAAACGATGTCAATTCCTTCAGTTGCCTTTTTGCAATCTTCCTGTTTGCGAATATCACCCACAATTAATCGGAATTGTTGCGGATGGTTTTCCAGCAAAGGAAGGAGGTTTTCAATTTTTCCTGTGGTAAAATTGTCGAGACAGGTTACGTGATGACCTTTTTCAACTAGGGCCTCGCACAAATTGGAGCCGATAAAACCTGCTCCACCGGTGACTAAAATATTCATTTAAACAAAAATCTTTTACCTGTTACCATACATCTGATTATAATAGTGGTGATAGTTTCCACTTGTAACGCTGTTAAGCCATTTTTCGTTTTCAAGATACCACTCCACTGTTTTTTCAATACCTTCTTCAAACTGTAGTGATGGTACCCAGCCCAATTCGCTCTTTATCTTTGTTGCATCTATTGCATAGCGCATATCGTGACCGGCACGGTCTGTCACATAGGTGATCAAATGGTCGGATGCTCCATCAGCTCTGCCCAACTGTTTGTCTACCGTTTTGATGATCACTTTGATTAAATCGATATTAGTCCATTCATTGAAACCACCGATGTTGTATGTGTCACCCACTTTTCCCTGATGGAAAATCAGATCAATTGCACGGGCATGATCCTCTACATAGAGCCAGTCGCGAACATTCTCTCCTTTACCATA
>CAZKMY010000127.1:0-1691 GCA_964554085.1 uncultured Pseudomonadales bacterium | reverse complement strand
TTTTTCATCTTGGGGTTCCAACGCTTGGCTTGATGACCAAAATGGCATCCAGCTTCCAACAATTCTTTTAAATCCACTTCATAAGCGGACATATAAACTCCTTTTTAGCTCGCCGTAGCTTATAAAGCGAAGGCGGCCATCCACCACGTAATCAGTCAATAACACAGGAGTTACGATCACGTGTGAGAAATAAATAATACTTCGGGTATCCTACCACAACCCCGAAGAAAATTCACCTGTTACGCGACCCTTACACGCCTTCTATTCTTAGCTTTCGCCGTGATGGTGGATGATACAATACCAGCATGATGAATGATCAGTGCAATCTATGCAACGAAAACAGTCTCATACTTCAAGAATTCCCACATTATAAAATAGTTATGGAAAAATACCCCATCAAAACGGGTACAATTCTTATTATTTCCAAGGACCATTTACCCTGTCATGCAGCAGGATTAGGTGTATATCTTGATGAATTTATTACAATCAAAAAAAAAGTTTACCGCTTTCTACAAGAACAATATCACGACAAAGTAATATTTTTTGAACATGGCATAGTCGGTCAAACGATTCCACATGCACACCTTCACTGCATTCCTACAAATTCAACTCTTCATCAGACTACATCACAAGAAAACCCATACAACCAAATCATTGACTACTCAGACCTCCCTAAAGTATATCAATCATTCAAAGAGTATTATCTTCTTGAAGAAGATTGTGTCGTCCATGTATACAAGCCAACCTTAAAAGTAAAAGGCTATTTTAGAATCAAGCTTGCAGAATCATTACATCGCCCTGAATTAGCCGACTGGCACAGCTTTAATGACACGAATCTTCTTCAATCAACGCAGGAACTTAGACAAAATTGGCAAACACATCACTAATCAGAATGTTCGTTTTTATGAATACCACAACAACATTGTTGCAAATAAACGATCAGCCATTTCTTGAGTACCTCGATCATCCATCGTTTTCCAATCAATGAATTCTTGCTGTTTTGCTTTTGCTATTTCTCTACGAAGATATTGAGATGGTACTTTTACCTCTTCATTCTCTACCATAACAATTCCATGATCATCTTCACCTAAATACAAATAAGGCAATCCTAAGGCAGCTTGCGCTAATATATACGGCAACGGTTCTCTATCATTAGCAACTTCATGAAAAGCCACATCAGCATTTCCAAATGTTCGTTTTATTTGTGAATGAAGATTTGAATATAAATCGGTTCCATCAATTGATGCATGGATATGCGCATGATAGATAGATTTGCCAATGCTAATTGCTTCGGTATTTGTATCAATAACCCCAGTCCCATGCTCGAACCAGGTAATACTTTTCTCTTTTTTACCTAATTTCTCTCGGACAACTTCAACAACCTCTTGAAAATCACCATATTGATCTTCAGGTACTAATTGAAATGATAAAAAATGATCGCGAGGTGCAATTAAAACAGTGTTTACTCCCTTAGCAGCTGGGTGTAACTCGGGATAAATTACAAATGACTTATTTTCATACAAAACATTTGTTGTCTCTCGAAGAATATTTTCTGGAAACTTCTGTTGCAACCTTCCAAAACGTTGCTTATCAATTTCAGGATTACAAAACGGACACTTATCTTTCATAATATTTGCTCGTACTTTACAAAAAAACACCCTTCCTTCTGAACTTGGTTTCTTCCCGCAAAA
>CAZKMY010000126.1:0-1739 GCA_964554085.1 uncultured Pseudomonadales bacterium | reverse complement strand
GTTCATGCTTTCGACGATCCCAAAAAATGTTTAGAATTTAGAAAAGAGCTTGAAGAACTTCAAAAATGCTTATGTATATATACAAAAATGCTTGCCGAAATGTCTGGTGTTGAAGATTTGTCAGAATTAGAAAATTTATAAAAACAAAGTCATCTATAAATCGGTTTGGAGTTTAGAGAATCGAGTATTTGTAGAAATCTTTATGCAGTCGTCTATCTTTCTTTTGATGCATTATATCATTTTGTCAGTTCGTTTTTAGTGCTTCGGTAAAGATATTGAAGCCCCTCAACATATGTCTCATAAATGGCTGAAGGCTTCTTGCCGATCCAATACATGTCATATCCAGGACAATTTGGTGCGGCTACATTCCATACATAAGGACTGACGTGTATCTTTCCGCCAGGAAGTTCCCAGTCAATAAATGAAGCCCCGAAGTATGGTGGTTCCTTAAATAGTCCAAGTTTTAAATCTGCATTCGTAAATTGAGTCTTCAATGTGGTGAACAAATCCTGCCATTTGTTAACGCATTCCTTGACGAGTTGTGGAATAGCCTGAGGTTTGGTCAGGTACAGGTTCGCATATATCTCAGGATCAGGCATGAACACCCAGAGTCGCTTTAGCTGTTTTGAAAACTTAACCTTGCCCTCATCGAAATTCGATAGAAACCTATCACCTGTTAGTTGGATAAAAGCGATGTGTGTTGCCTGCTGAATCTGCTCACTGAACGAACCGACAACATCCTTGGGCAAGGGAGTCAATGTTACCAGCATCAAGTGTTTTGCAATTGGATCATCGTTTGACCAGTACAATTGTGGTGGGTCAAGAGCCAGCTTGTATACAAGTATCTGAAGTCCATGCTTTGCATATACTTCTATAGGTCCATAAAAATCAGCTCTCAAGTCTTCAGAAAAAGGAGGCGTAATGAAAACGGGAGATTCAGTTCCGACATATTCCCTGAAGGCTGCTTCTGAAAAGAGCGTTTGACGTGGACTAGCTGCATCCATCACACGCTGGGCATAATTGATCGTATCGCCGCATACATTAGCTTTTCCATTGATATCAGTGATGAGTTCAACAGCACCTACATGAATCCCAACTCTAAGACTTACTAAATTGCGGGGTGAGGACTGACTATGTGCCCATTTATGCAGCCTGAGAATAACGCGCAAGATGGTGGAGCGATCCCAATGCTGGTTAGATCTATGAAGAAATGCCAATGCGAGACCATCGCCAGTTGGCAATGAAAACATACTTGGTGTATCCAGCGATGGGGTCAATAATGTCCGCAATTCATTTAAAACCTCGGATGTAAGAGACTCAACAAGTCGCCGCTGTTCCGCTGTTGGCTTTTTGGAAAAGCTGACTATATCTGTGAATAAAATGGTCGCTGCGGACATTAACATTCTCTCCTTATGCGTCAGGATCTAGATCAAGCCACTTATCGATAGCCTCCGGATCCCACGCCATTACTTTTGTTGATTGACTCCCTAAAGCACTAGGTATCTTAGCGTTATCAGAATCTTTGAGCGTCATTCCTCGGATTCTTTTCCAAGTATTGTCACCCGAAAGGCCTTTTTTTATTTTGAAAAAACTATTAATCTCCCATTCTACCCACTCACTCTTATGGGTATCCTCTCCTATTAGAACTACAAGTTTAGAACAATTGTCAAATTTCTTGAGAATTTCATCCCGCACCGGTTTTGAACGAGGGTCGCTGGGAGGATATATGATAGGCTTAC
>CAZKMY010000125.1:0-1744 GCA_964554085.1 uncultured Pseudomonadales bacterium | reverse complement strand
TGGACCAGTAGCTCAGTTGGTTAGAGCGCACGATTCACATTCGTGAGGTCACAGGTTCGAATCCTGTCTGGTCCACAGTGCTTTGTTCATGCTAAAATACCCTGTCATTCTGCCGCGGTGGTGGAATGGTAGACACGCATGCTTCAGGAGCATGTGCCTCTCATACAGGCGTGGAGGTTCAAGTCCTCTCCGCGGCACTTTAATAGTAAATAGGTTTTAGTGATTAGGGTTTAGTTTTTACTATTCTCTATGACCTGTATACTATTGCCTATAAATATGCCGAGGTGGCGAAATTGGTAGACGCGCACGCTTGAGGTGCGTGTGGGGAAACCCTTGCAGGTTCAAGTCCTGTCCTCGGCACAGTACTGGTAGACGCGTCCCACCAAGGCGGGATGGAGTCAATCTGTGATAGGCTAGTGTCCTGTCCCCGGCACAAGAAGAGATGGGCCCAATATAACGTACTTGATCAAAAACCTATAATGGGGATATGCTAGGAGTGATGTTATCACCAGAACAACCGCAAACTATATTCACAACTCCTGAAGCCCCCGTTCGGAAGTCAGCTCCAAATCCAGAGGATGGATATTTTCGGTATGAAAAAGCATTGGCAAATGCTTTTGGCATATCTCCCAAAGCAGTTCGAATTATCGAAAAAATTGGGGGGTCAGTTTTGGGAGTAGGAGCAGCATTATCTAATTCTTCTCCGGTTGAAGCGAAGTCAATTGATATTGTAAATGATTTTTCAAAAACTGGTTTAGTCGAACAAGTCCCCGCAATAGCATTTTCAAACGCAGAAATACCTAACTCTGTCGTGCAATTAAAAGTGATGCGAAAACTTGATATTCAGGGTAATCAACAGGGAACAGAATTAAGTACAGCTGAAAAAACGTTTCTAGCGGATCATCCTATCAGGAGTTTGGATGTGTCGAAAAATTATGTTGCTTTAACCTATGATGATTGGCCGAGTAATCCAAAACAACTTGAAACAATTCTAGATGTTGCCAAGGAAAAGAATGTTCATTTAACCTTTTTTATATCAGGAAAACAATTGCAGTGGTTGGAAAAAGGGCAATTGAAAGGATATGGGTGGGAAGATGATTCACTGATTCGACGCATGATTAGTGAAGGGCACCAGGTAGGATATCATGGTGGTGAGCACACTGCCATGACAACTATGTCAGATCAAGCATTGCAAAAAGATGCAGAGTTGTTTTTAGATACATTTCAGAAGAAATATAATTATCGACCTGTAGTGTATCGTCCCCCTTATGGAGATACCAATGATCGTGTGCGGAGAGTCTTTGCGGAGTATGGGATGCAAGAGGTTCTGTGGTCTGATGGGGGAGAAAGTGGCGGTTTAGTGACAAAAGATACAATAGCAACAGTAACTAAAGCTGTTTCAAAGATACCCGGTGTCATCGTGCTAAGTCATATGCAACGTGAGGGAGATGTAGAGGCGATTGGCAATATAATTGATTATTGCAAAGAAAACAACTTGTCATTAACAACTATTGATCAGGGTCGGTCGTCGAGTGATATATACATGCAAGCCGACACGAAATAAACGGGCTTTCAATAATAACCTCCTGTTTTGCTTCTGATAAGTCTTTTTCAAATCTGTAGTAAAAGGACTTTTCATCTGTTAAAATATATTTCGACGTCTGGAAATCAGACGATTGAATGCATTTCGGGGATGAATCTAGCTGATTCATGGCTTATACTCCTTCTTGAAGTGAGCGAAAGC
>CAZKMY010000124.1:0-1749 GCA_964554085.1 uncultured Pseudomonadales bacterium | reverse complement strand
ATCCTGCTTTACATCAGAATATCCCGTGCTTGGTTGACCATTTTTCCCCTCAACATACGGTGGATTTGCTAGCACGTACCAACGAGTCGACAAAAACAGAATCAGTATGAGGGGGAAATACAATCTATTCATTATCTTTATCATACTGCTCACTTTGCCGGAGGGTATAGTTCAGGATGAAGTTTTTCGTATGCTTTGATCGCATCCACATCGTATACCATCGCTTGAGGGTGAACCCCTGAAAAATTGTAAAACGTTTTTGTCGCCAAATGTGCATTGGGTTTCGAATCCACATACAAAACACCGCTTTCACTGCTGGCAAATACATCATTAATTGTTTTTGTATCAAATTCAAACTTACCCAAAAAGCGGGGATGAGTAAAACCAATTTTATCCGGGTCTGGCCAAACCACATCTTGCTGGTACTCTTGTGGAGGATAATGAAGATAGTACGCAGTAAATATATGTAATCCGCCGCCAATAGGGGCAAAATATATTTTTTTGTATTGAGGCGCTACCTGAGCCAGATATATTCCCAGCTCTGCCGGTAATGGATATGTTGCAGAATCAAATTGAGCCGGATAAACAAAAAAATAATTAAGAAAGTAACGTGCTGATAACACCATTAAGACTCCACCCAAAATCCATTGGCTTCCTCGTCGCCATATCGGTTTCTGTATCAATTTCCAAGCAACATGAACTCCAAACACAATCGCAAGAATAACAAACGGAATCAAAGCGCTTGCACGAACGGGGTGAGCGTGCCCTGCCAGAGCCGAAGGGATAGCGCTCAGTAACCACACGCTTCCCAACAATCGATAAATAATATTTTTTTGCCGACTCCACCACCATATTCCAACGATATAAAATGGCAACCATACCACGATAAAAGCCCCAAAACCAGGAACACTTAAATATTCTAATTCACCCCCCTCAGTAAATAGATACGACGGAGAGAATAATTGAACATAATTTGAGATAAACGCGGTCAACCATGACAATGGCTTGTTAAACAATAAAGAACACACCCGCGGCAATCCTGCTTTTTGTTGTAGAAAACAAAAGGACCGATCTTCATTAACTTCAGCAACAAAACCAGAGTCGGTAAATAACGATACCTGCTGTAGCCGAGCTTGGCCTGAAAAATCAACAACATGGGGGAGTAAAGGTACTAAGCTCACAATAAAACTGGCGAAAACGCGAAAAATATATTTTCTCCAAGCAATACGCTTTATCGAAAATAGCAGCAATCCAGCAATACAAACTCCAGTAATAAAACGGTATGCAATATAGGTGTACCAACTGACGCCGAACAATAGCCCGGTGACGAGAGCTGCTTTATACGATTTTTTTTCAAACAGTATCGTGAGGCAGACGAGAGCTGCTGTAAACAGCGTTAGTCCTACATTTGATTCCAACCCCATTCGAGAGATAAAGACGGGCCATGGGCTAATTGCAGCAATTCCGGCGGCCAGATAGCCCAATCGCGCCGCTTTAGTTAGCCGTTCCGTCAACAGTCCAATCAAGAATATAAAAACAGATCCAGCCAAAACCGATAATGCTCGAATACTGATAGTGTTCATTCCCCACAACCAAACAAATGGAAGTGTACCGTACAAATATACCGGTAATTTGTAGTCCCCAAACGCTCTAAAAATTATTGGCCAAGAAGACCTCCATTCATCCCTTCCGGTCTGTATCAGTGAATAGACATTGTATCCGATGCTCATTTCATCAATGGTCAATCGC
>CAZKMY010000123.1:0-1766 GCA_964554085.1 uncultured Pseudomonadales bacterium | reverse complement strand
TGCCAAAGTCGGTAAGAGCCAACAATTATCCATTGCTGATTACCTCACCAAAGAATTGAATCAACACAAACTTAAACTCTCTAAAATTGAGGATGCATATTTTGATGGTGATTTAACCAAGGATCGCTATTTAGACAGAAAACAGGAAGTCCTAAATGAAATCACCAATCTCTCTACTCAACTCAAACAGGCTCAACCACAAGAAAACCTTGAAACAACTTTCGAAGTGATGAAACAATTCAAGCACCAGGCTATTCATATCGCTGATCTGTTCAAAAATGGGAATGATGAAATTAGACGTGAGTTGATGTTGTCATCACTTTCGAACTGTGATATTAAAGACAAAACCATTGTTGCTACCAGATACAAAAAGCCCTACTCATATTTTGTAGGACTTTCTAAAACTGATGATTTGAGTCAATGGCGGAGAGGGCGAGATTCGAACTCGCGATCAGGTTGCCCTGATGAAGGTTTTCAAGACCTTTGCCATAAACCACTAGGCGACCCCTCCCAACAATCATTGGCATTATATCAAGAGATCATTGTTTTGGCGAAGGAACCTTTTGAGCCAAGGTTAAGCCCCACACTTCTTTAACTCCCGCGTGTTTTAAGGTGGCGGCACATTCAGCCAGGGTGGATCCGGTAGTAACGACATCATCAATCAGCAGCACTGAGTCTGGCGGTGATAGTGAAAATGATACGGAAAATGCGTGACGCAGGTTTGATCGACGTTGTTTTCCTGACAAAGACATTTGTTGAGTAGTGTTGACCTGCCTGCGTAAGCTGGTCAAGTCAATTGATTGTTGCCAGTTGGCCGCAAGTCCTCGGGCTAATAATTCTGCCTGGTTGAAGCCACGCCACTTTTGACGGGATGGATGCAGGGGGACGGGTATGATCATCCAGGGATGTTTTGATAAAACTGGTTGATTTGCATTTGAAATGAAGAGTTCTACCAATGTGTTGGTTATATCTTTAACAAACGAATACTTAAACCGAGTTATTGCCTTGGCCATAATCCCACGATATGAAAAACAGCTGATTAGGCCATCTAATTCGCAATGTTCTTTGCATTTTGGATGAGTGATCCCCATTACACTTGGCCGGCGACAATGAGGACAATACAGTTCATGAAGTGGGGTAAATCGATTGACACAATCGGGACATAGATAGCTCCCAATTTCGTTGCAGCCAAGACATCGCCGAGGAAATAACCAAGATAACCAATCCATATATTTATCATAAGCTTTTATAAATCATGATATAGTTACTGTATGGAAAATCAGACAGAAGCCTTTCCCGAAATTCAGCAACCCATACCAGAGGAAGAACTCTATACCTGGCAAGCACCGGGAAGATTGTTTAAGCGCCGTACCCGCGAGTTTTACACGACGGTGGCGGCCTTAGTTTTCTTACTTTCCGTCATTCTCTTTTTCGCCAAAGAATTCTTGCTGATTGGGGTCATTTTAGCTATTGGTTTTGTATCGTACGTTATGGCATCAATTCCACCTGAGCCGATTGAGCACACGATAACCAATAAAGGAATCCGGACAGATAATAAATTGTTTGAATGGGGAACGTTGGGTCGTTTTTGGTGGCAGGAAAAGTGGCATCAAACGTATGCAAGTATAGAAGCCCCAGGTAGAGTGCCAAGCATTCTAATTTTACTTGAGGGAAAAGGTAAGCAAGAAGAGATTGATGTTATCTTAAAAAAGTATCTTATCAACGAAAAACCTCAGCCAACTTGGTTTGATAATGCAGCCAAGTGG
>CAZKMY010000122.1:0-1774 GCA_964554085.1 uncultured Pseudomonadales bacterium | reverse complement strand
ACAATTGATAAAAGGGTAATTGTATCTACGATCCGTTGGAGTGTCCATCTCCCGGACACACGCATCACACAATGCAACATCAGGGGAAACGAGTGTGCGACCTTCTTTTTTATGACTTGGTCTAATCTCGAGACCACTTTTTTCATCCGTGATGGGAGGTATCGTATGAGTTGTTACTTCCAGGACATAAGCCAGTGGCGGCGCCTTTGATCGAATAGCATCAACAAATTGCTGGAGGTTTTTTTCCTCACCTTGAACTTCAAGCTCAACACCAGAAGAAGCATTTCTAATCCACCCGTGGATGGAATACAAGCGACAGAGATTAAAGAGAAAGGGACGAAAGCCAACCCCCTGAACAATTCCTGTGACATCGATATGGTAACGATTCTGCATCAATTTAAAATATCATACACAGCCAGATGGAACATATTACCAGTCACAAAATAGCGCCAATATATAACAAAAAGACTCACCTATTCTTTGTAGTCTTCGTGCTGATGTGAAACAGTTGGTACAGGGGACACACGCCCGTCATTGCTGTCATGACTCCTATCAGTCCCACGACAAAGATGACTGTTTGCATTACTCCGGGAGCAGTATTGGTCCCTACGATAAACGCGAGTATACCAATAATTCCCCGGAATAATCGATCAATCGTTCCTTCATTTTGCACAGCGCAATTCATATATCTATACTCCCAATGATGCTGCTAATTTATTTTTATCAAATCCCACAATGAATTCTGAGTCAGCATCAGTGTACTGAATTTCTGTCACCGGCACTCCCATTTGACCGGTCTTTTCCACCATCCGCTCAGCCTCGGCTTGATTCATATCTACATACACCACATTATGCTTTACCGATTTACTTTCCAGCCAAGATTTTTCCATCTTGCAGTACGGACATGTCGTGGTGGAGTACAACTTTACTCCCGATGGCTTTAATGCCTCTACCCCTGCTGCCTCATGAATAATCAGCCTGAGTGCTTCTTCCGCCTGAGTTGCAATTTCCGCACTTTGCTTTGTCTGAGATAGCGCCTTAATAATCGATGGCTGTCCACTGCCTACCATGACTTTGCCGTCTTGCTTCATGACCGTAATCGCGCAGGGCATAAACCCAGCCAACTGCCGGTTTTCTTTCAGGAGTGCGGCCAACCAATCAGATTTACAGACAAGCAACATGGTACCCATGTCGTTAGGTAATGGTGTTTGTCCCAGCAATTTGAAATCTGCCTTTTCAATCGCAGACTTAGTTTCTTGCACCGTGTCTTCGAAAGAACGGGTACTATCACGGAAATATGCGAAATTCATATATACTCCCCCCCAGTAATTTAAGAATATATTAGCAAATACTAATATAATGTCAATAGAAAGCTTTACATATTATTAGCAAATGCTAATATATACCTATGTCATACGATATTTACAGTGCTTTTGGGAATAGTGTCCGGGCAAAACTATTGACGTGCCTATCCCAGAAGCCAAAAACCGTTACTGAACTAATTCAATCTTGCGATCTAGCCCAATCAGCAGTCTCCCAGCATTTGTTGAAATTAAAGCGGGCTGGTTTGGTGGAGACGAACAAACAGGGAAAAAATATTACCTATTCACTCAAATATTCCCAAGCTGCAGCGATTAGCGAATTGCTTCAACAACTCAATCAAGAAGTGAAACAGTAGAGTATTTTTAACGATCTCTTGATATAATTCATCTCGTATCATTGGCCCCTTCGTCTAGTGGTCTAGGACAGCAGGTTCTCATCCTGCTAACGCGGG
>CAZKMY010000121.1:0-1801 GCA_964554085.1 uncultured Pseudomonadales bacterium | reverse complement strand
CGGTTCGAAATTGTTTTAGAAAAACCAGATCCATATTTCTTGCGTTATATGACCTTTGGAATTACAAAAGCACTTAACCCCAACAATCGCACCGAGAAAAGTATGCCCAAACAATTCAATATGAGAGAACCGGGCGTGAAAACCTTTTACGGTGACATCGCAGATATTTCGCAAATAAAGTATCATAACAATAGTCCCATTAGTGTTGGCAGTGGGCCTTACATGATAAGTAGCGAACTACCTCTCTTTGGTGACTCACAAAAGCTGCTTGCCTATGAAAACTATTGGCGTGGTAAACCAATAGTAGATGAGATCATTGGAATCACGACCATCGAAATACAAAATATCGACTTAGCTTTAAAGGGATTACTGAATGACGAATTCGATTATTATAGTCTTCGTTGGATTCAGAAACCACGTGATGAAATGTATGCTGTGCTCAAAGGTTACGAATCGGAACTGTCTGCCGATACCAATCTGTTGTATCGAGCAATTTACAATCAAGTTTCCTCTCTTAGATTAGTATTGAACATGAACAAAGCCCCCCTTGATTCTCTGGAAGTTCGAAAAGCAGTTGCCGGTGCTCTCAATGCAGACAAAATCATTGAAAAAGTTGCAGAGGAATATGACTTTGAAGATAATTTTATGGTGCGGAATGAGCGGGGTCTAATAAACCGCGAGAGTCCTGGACATATAGAAGGAATAAAGCCTATGTCTGACCAAGAGATATCACAGTTACTGACCCAAGCCGGGTATCCAGATGGGATTACCCTGAGCTTTTCAGGCCCTCTCAATTTTCCTAAACTTAATGAATTCATAATCGAAGAATTTGCAAAGCATAAGGTTTTTTTGGTGATGGATTCCGATTACAACGCTCACATATCTATGACTCGTGATATATTCCCTTCATCAGTGAGTGATTACCAAGATTATCTAGACTCCTTCATAACAACAGACCGACCTGATGATAGGAAATCTTTTTATCAGGTTTATTTGGAGCATGGAGGAAACGATAAGCGATTATACGATATCATTTTTCAGTTAAACAGCACGGTAGATCGTGAGAGTCGTGTTCAATTGGCTAAAGAAGCAATAACAATCTTGCAGGAAGAAATATACGAAATACCTATACTTAATGAAGCATACTTGATGCCTTACAACAAAAAGATATTACAGTTAACTCTCGATACTGGCATCAACTTAGCCAATGAGATTTTTGGAATAACTATAGACTAGGTCCCTCTTGTCAATGAATATCACTATTACGCATACAATAACCGTATTCAAGGTCTAGAGCTTAAGAACCCAAATCAAATTATTGTAGATTTGTGGCAAGCTACTTTGAAGTAAGAAATAAAACCATAGTCGGTGCCAGAAACACCCTCTTCCTCCGTTTACTATAGTGAGAGTCAAATTAAGAGAGGAGGTGATTTTGTTGAGACGAAGGGAGTCAAAAATGAGGAACCAACACATCATAGCAAAAATTCTTTTTGCGTTGTTGATTATAATTCTGATCCTTTCCGGTTGTTCTCCCGCAGGAGATTCTATATTAGTGTTTCATGGAGGTGTTCGTGAAATACCCTTTAATGAATACTTTGGCCAGGATTATTACAAATTAATATACGATAGTTTGTTTACCATCGATTACGAAGGCCAGATCCATCCGCAATTGGTGGAAGAGTATGAGTTTAAAAATGCGACTACTCTTCGTCTGAAGATCCATGAAGGAGTGACTTTTCACGATGGCACGACCTTAGATGCTACGGATTGCGTCGATACACTTCTTCGTCAAATTCAGAAC
>CAZKMY010000120.1:1429-1854 GCA_964554085.1 uncultured Pseudomonadales bacterium | reverse complement strand
TTTGCGCTGGGCATTTACCGGCCCCACTGCAATCAGGAGCGCAATCATCAGAAATAGAAACCTTCTCATAAATTTAGTTTATTCCATAGAATCTACAAAAGTAGGAAAAAAACACTTAAATAAGGTGTTTTAGCTAAAAAAACCAATAGCTTAACGCAGGACCCCCCGATTGGTTACTAAGAATGACGGCTGCCCCCGGAGGCTTTTTAATGCAATGACCATTTCTAGTAATTCCGCCGGTCCAATCCCCACATCAGTTTCTCCCGTATGGTGGCGTAAAAGTTCTGACCGGGCAGGCGAACGATGTTTACATGCCCTGGTGCGAGACTGAGATTAAATTCCATACCCGTACCGGCCGTTTCGGAACGTGAATCCAGGCTAACCAGAAAAGAATCTTCACGACCTTCCGGCCTTAAGCGAATCCG
>CAZKMY010000120.1:0-1419 GCA_964554085.1 uncultured Pseudomonadales bacterium | reverse complement strand
AAAACAATGGGTCGAACCGTTAGGTTGTGCGTGGCTACCGGAGTTATGATGATGGCACGGGATTCCGGAGAGATAATGGGGCCTCCGCAACTCATCGAATAGGCCGTCGAGCCTGTGGGCGTAGCAATGATTAGTCCATCCGCCCAATACGTATTCAGGTAAACATCATTAACCCAGGCCTGGATAGAAATCATCGAGGCACTGTCTTTTTTGTGTATGCAAATTTCGTTGAGGGCATAATTGTGCGGACAAAATAACTGAGCCCTTGTCTGAAGAGAGAGCAGGCTACGCTGCTCAACAACGAAATCCCCATCATGCAGGGCTTTCAACGCCGGCGAAATGTTGTCCGTCGAAATGGAACTCAAAAAACCCAGGCGCCCGGTGTTAAACCCCAGAATCGGAATTCCCATACGGTAGGCAAAACGGATGGAATCCAAAAAGGTGCCGTCACCCCCAACACTGAAGATGTAATCAACCCCTCCGCTGAGTTCATCCGTTTCACTGAAACTGCTGGCATTGTTCAAGCCCGGAAGGTGCCCACGTAAACTTTCAAATAAACGCTCGAAAATCATGATCTCACAAGAGTAAGATTGAATCTCCAATAAAAGTTGACGGTAGAAAGGGAGTTGTTTTTCCTGGATTTTGTGGCCAAACAAGGCAATTTTCATGATCGATTTTCTTGCGGTTTCAGTTTCGTAGGAGCTCAAAAAGAGAAGATTTACTAAAGGTTCATGTAGTTCATCAGAGAGTTGTAGCGGTCCATCAGGTCGTCACTATAAGTGCTTTCGGTGAACGACGCAAGTACGGTGTAGTTATAGCGGTCAAAAGTTTGTAATATTGGATAGATGTTAATTTTGTTGATTTTCAGCGTCACCTCAACTTTTACAGAATCCGGGTGACTGGTTATATAACTGCTTAGAATTATGGCCTCATTGGATTCGACGATGGAGGCAATTTCGGAAAGCGAATAGTCATTTTGGTTGGTTTCCAGCACGATAATCCCCCCTGGATTTTGCACGGCGGTAATTTCAGCAAAGTGAGCTACCAGGTCTTTTAAAAGAATGGTTCCAACATATACATTGCTCTTGTTTAAAACAGGAATTACACTGAGCTTTTCACTCCAGGCCAACGAAATTACATCATAAATGTGTTGGTATTGATCAACAAAGGGACGAAGTAGCGAAAGACTGTAATTTCCAATGGGCTCTTCCTGGTTGTTTACGTTTTCAATGTCGGCTTCGGAAATTAAACCTAAAAAATCTTCATTATTGACAATGGGAAGATGCGAAACTTTGTATTCATCCATGATCCGAAGAGCAATAACACCCGTATCAGAGGTCTTAAGCGAAGGTAGAACTTCGGAAATCAAATTTTTAGCTAACATCTGCTGCGATGAATTCTGTGGTTTTTTTGCTGATG
>CAZKMY010000119.1:0-1895 GCA_964554085.1 uncultured Pseudomonadales bacterium | reverse complement strand
CTCGCAGTTAAACCTGAACTAGGCAAGACAGCGCTTCCTGTTGCGGTAGTGATCGTCTCCCACTCATACCCATACAGTGGAATACCTAAGATCAATTTGTGAGCAGGGACGTATTTTTTGGCTTCTCGTATAGCCATAGCCACATCATATTCATAAACTAACTCTCCTCCCGACAATGGTGATACTGGTCCAGAGACGGTAGAACCCATGTAATGGTAGTCATAGGTCATGATAATAACTCGATCCACAATGGTTGCGAGCTCTGAAACATTGATAAGCTTATTCCTGACGGCATCTGAAGCGGTAATATCGGCAGTCAGGGTATATGGTCCTTGATTTTTTAATTGCTGATTGACCGAAGATACAAAGGTAATAAACTGTCGTCTTGCACTTTCTGAGGCGTTACTAATACTTTCAATGTCTAAATTGAGATCTGAAAAACCATGTTGTTGCATGATGGGAACGATATCGCGAACCAAATTCTCCGCCGAACTTTCTGGCGAACTGAGAAATGAATATATATCGTTTTCTTTGGAAGCAAATATCAAAAGAGATAATTTAAGATGATTTTGTTTGGCTGAGGCCAGCAGATTATTGGCTCTCCCTACATTAAGTGAATGCCACCCCGGCTCTGACTCAGAAGGGCTCGTTTTGGTAATAATATGGCCATCCCCTCCCATGGTAAGGCCAAAGTAGGTTAGTGTTGTAATATATGGAGCATAATTTTCTTTGGCAGACGACAATAGCCAATAGGGTAAGAAGCCAATTGATTCTTTGGTTTGAGTTTGAAGTAATGGCAACCCAATTGGTGAAATGAGGCCGTTTGACTGTTGTTTAGCCGCGACATAGCCAGCTGTCAAACCAACACAAAGACAGATTACAGATACGGCACACTTAATCACATATGGGCGCATAGCCTCATTATACGTGACTATTATTCACCGCGATTTTTCTTTGCATATGACGTGTGGAGTAGTTGGTGTGCGCGTTCATGACCGGCTGTTTTGCAATATGCCAAAAAGTCGTTTGCCACTTCATTTTTGTATGACAACCTACATTGTTTTTCTACATCCGTTTTGTATAAGCCTTCAGCACGAGCTTGAGCTATTCGTTTTGTAGTGGGAAGTGGTTGTCCGCCACCAGCAATACAACCTCCTGGGCATGCCATAAATTCAATGTAGTCGTATGCTTTTGGATCTTGTTTAATTTCCTCAATAATTTTTTTAGCGTTAGTTGGGTTGGAGACAACTGCTACCTTTAGCGTTAAATCACCTACGGGAATAGCAGCCTTCTTGACACCTTCCAATCCTCGAACTGCTTTTAAATCAATCGTTTCTAAATCTTTTCCAAGAATCATATGAGCACCTGTTCTAAGTGCTGATTCCATCACTCCGCCTGAAGCACCAAAGATAACTGCTGCTCCGGAGTACTCACCCAGTTGATCGGCTTCAGATGGCTCCATAGCTTGAAGATTAATTTGGTGTTTTTTAAGCATGGCAATTGTTTCGCGGGCAGTGAGAACATAATCAACTGGCCACATCCCATCAACCTTTAATCGTTCAAGGCGTGCTTCTTGTTTTTTAGAAGTGCAAGGCATGATGGAGACAACCACAATATCGTGTGGGTCAATGCCTTCTTTTTCTGCCCACCAGGTTTTATAGGCAGCGCCACCATGAATTTGAGGTGAGCGTGCAGTGGTGATATTGGGAATCATTTCTGGATAATAGAATTCAATAAACTTGATCCATGCGGGGCAGCATGAAGTGAACATGGGGAGTACACCATGATTTGAAACGCGCTCAATTAACTCTTCGGCCTCTACGATGGTAGTGACATCTGCCGCCCAGTTTACGTCAAAGATATAGTCAAAACCAATTTTTCTAAATGCAGTGTAG
>CAZKMY010000118.1:0-1915 GCA_964554085.1 uncultured Pseudomonadales bacterium | reverse complement strand
GCAGTAAAGGGGATAGATTAGAACGCACCGGGATATCTCATATGGTAGTCAAAGCAGCTGAGCGTATGGGTTTTCATGATCCTAATTCAGAGCGCATGGAAGATCATTTCTCGCCACATTGCTGTCGCCATTGGTTCACAACTCACCTGAGGCGCGCGGGCATGCCTCGCGAGTTCATCCAGGAGCTGAGAGGTGATGTGAGGAAGGAAGCTATAGATATCTACGACCATATTGATAAGAAAGAGCTTCGTGAGAGCTACTTGGCCCATGTTCCACAGTTGGGGATATAAAAGCGACAGTTCAGCTTGAATCAATGTTTTTTATTGGATCATGCAGTTTTTGGAAGATTATGATGAACAATTGTTCTGATCGAATAGTTGAAAAAGGTGTTTTCGACTAATTACGCATACATAAAGTTTTTTTTGTTGTATACAGCAATGGCCTCCTAATTTTTCCAACGAATCTGTTGTCCATTCTGTTGACAACAGTGATTTTGATGCAAACGAATGAACAAATCACTGTTGTTGCTGACAACTGCGACTCTTCACTTTGTGTCGATTGTGTTTATTATTGCATAAAATCACAAACACAAAGAGAAAACAAAATGGAAAAAGTTTTCTTCACGCCGAAATTTTAAATAGTATACGGTACCTCATATGGTTATGGCAAGATTTAGGAATTATTCAAAACCAGTCCAAACCAGGCTCGGCTTCTCGGACTTTCAAAAATTCGAGTTGCTGAGAAGGAAAAAGAAAATTACTGCAGGAGAGCTGGCACGAATGCTATTGTCAAGAAGCCTGTCTGAGGTGAAAACCGATGGATAACGGAGGGCAATTATACCTTTCTAAAGCACACCGTCTCTCCTATTTCGAAGAAGCAATAGGAAGCCTCCATGGACTTACGGAGCAAGATGGTGCAGTGATTGCACTCATTGGCAAGATTCATCTTGCCTTACCCGCTGAGCTAGAGCAAAATCTGCGACCACTGATAGGCCAGAGGATATCGATTATCCATACCGACATCCCAGATAAACAATACCTGTATCGAGTCTTTACCCATGATGGTGAGGAATCGAAGAAATGAAAATCCCATTCAAAGGGGCTAATCGAAGTAGATAACACTATGAGGTGATATTAATATGAAATCTAATAATGGCAAAAATTTGGGTGCAATAACGATTCCCCCACAACTTACTGAACTAAACGACATAAGATTCATACTGATCGACAAACGAGAAGGACACGGAAAGAAACCGAAAGAGAGGGGATGGCAAAACGATAGGAATTACGACGCAAACGCGCCAGCCCTGTTGGGACATTTGAGGGGGGGAGGCAATTATGGTGTCAGAACGTGCGAGGGGATAAACTGCTTCGATGCAGACGAGTTCGAACTCTTGATGGAACTCGGAATAATCCAAAGACTGCCAAAAACATTCACGGTGAAAACTGGAAGAACATCATCCGTTGGAAAACATTACTGGTTGAAGGTGGAAGGACTCAAAAAGAAGATAATTCTATATCACCCAACACTTAAAGACCCAGACAACTCAGAAGAAAGACTACACCTGGGTGAAATACAGTCAACTGGCAACTACGCAATCGGACCGGGAAGCATTCACAAATCTGGAAACCGATATGAAGTCGAAGATGAGTCACCGGTTGCAAAGATGACATACGACGAGTTGGTCGAAATCATCGAACCGTTGATGCTGCCGAAGAAAGATAAGCCAGTAACAGAAATAACGCTCAGACGCGATGACCACGAGAAGTCCCACAAGTACGATGACGTTGACATAGCCAAAATCGCGATGCCACGCGGAAACGTCGTTAAAAGCGGTGGGAGGGGAGGAACCGAGTTCAAAGGAACGCACCCATTTCATGCATCGAGGGGAGGACAAAATTTCTCGATCAACCCA
>CAZKMY010000117.1:0-1917 GCA_964554085.1 uncultured Pseudomonadales bacterium | reverse complement strand
GCTGTAACGGGCTTACCCGCAGATTCTACTCTTGGCTTGGCCAATTTCTTTCTGAGCTTTCCCGATGTCTGTCGGGATCAAACGCTTTTAATTGTTTTCATATTGTACTACATCTAGCTACTCAGATACAGTTTTGTGTTTATTGTCCCTTTTGATATTATGCTCATTGGTTGAATTTGGAATTATATCTATGAACAACTCAGAAAAACCAGGGCTTGCTGAAACTTTTATTTATGGAGCGGAAGCAGCCATAAATTTACTACATCCAAATATGTTTAATATGTTGGATGATGATCAAAAAAACTTGCTTCTAGAAACGTGCGGTGCAGATCCGACTAATCCAAATGCATACCATCATGCAATACAAAATGTAAATTTACAACTTCGTAGAATGAGATCAGCTTTTGATCGACGGTTGTTTAAATAATAACCCTTGACCTGAGTTTTTCGATGTGTTCTAATACTTAGCGTATGTTGACTGTTTGTCGTAACCACCAAATGATTCAAGTTATTGCCTTTCTTACGGGCGAGGTTTTGGTGGATTAAGAAAACAAAAACAAAGAAATAATCAACCAAAACCTCCTGAAATAAGGAGGTTTTTTTATGACAAGAAAGGAGAAATATGTTAACAGATCAGGAACGTGATAGATATAAGTCAACGTTCAACCAATATACGGATGAATCAAAACTTCAAGCATTCTCTCATGGAGATGAATTTACCACTATTGTTAATCAAATTCCCTCATTATCCGCTACAGATTTAATTGCTCTTATAAATTCTTGTGCGGATTTAAAACTTCTTACAACAGATCCTGATGTTATTAGTGAAACAGAGAATGCTCTTGGTATTGATTCCGACCCCATTGAATTTTGTCAGGAACCAAGCACTCGATATTTAAAATTATTAGATGCATGTGATGAAGATCCTCGATCAGTAGCGGGGTTTGATGCGTTACATAATTTAAATCATGGGCATTCTCCCGCCCCGATAGATGCTCGTTGCGCATTAGGATCTTCCGAATCGTTTGATGAATCCAAAATTAGCGCTTTATTCTTTCAGGCTTTAGCGATTATTTAAGATATCTTTTACAATGAGCTGGAGGGAGGTTTTTCCCCTCCAGCTGTTGAGATTGAGGGTGCCAGCCACCATCACTTCTGTTCCTGGAGGATATTTGTCAATATCAGCGTGGTTAAACCACACCGCTGGCAGTGCAGAATCAGATGAGTCTTGTGTCAGCATAAATTTAAGATGTTTCCCCTCTTTTCCTAGTGTATGCGCCGTTTTTATAGCTGCTTTGAAAGCAATAATAGGATGAGGATTACCTATACCAAATGGTTGAAGGGCTTCAATGGCTTGGTAGAGTGATTCCGTAATATCTTCAAGTTCTATTTGAACATCAATATTTAGGGTGGGAACAAGTAGTGTTTCGTTGATGGTCTGGCTTGCAGTTATGGAAATTGCATGTTTAAACAGCTCGATTTTTTCAGTTTTGATGGAAAAACCGGCTGCCATGGGGTGTCCCCCCACACCTTCGAGTAAATCGCCGTGTTCCCGAATGAGCTCGGTAATATTGACTCCCATAATTGACCGAGCAGAGGCTTTGGAGATTCCTTGCTTACGGCTAATAATGATGGTGGGTCGGTAGTGTGTTTCTACTAATTTACCCGCAATTAGTCCAATCACCCCTTCGTGGAATTGATCATCATCCAACACAATAATTTTTTGATCTACGTGGAAATTAACTAATTGCTCTTTGGCCCGATCAAGTAAATCTTGAGTTAAGTCTTGTCTATTCCGGTTGGTAGAACCCAACATACTCGCAAGCTTGATCGCTCGGTCCGGTTTACGGGTACACAGGAGCCGAAGTGAATCAAGCGCGTGTTCTAACCTACCCATGGCATTGAGTCGTGGAGCGA
>CAZKMY010000116.1:0-1928 GCA_964554085.1 uncultured Pseudomonadales bacterium | reverse complement strand
CAGAAGAAGATATTTTGCTCATTGCACTTAACGCTTCTGGTATCAAATATGGAGATATAGTTAATGACAGAGGAAGATTTGTCGCCACATTTCCAAGTGGTCGAAAATATCTTTTGGCTCTCACAATATCCGATAAACCTTTTTCAGCATTTGAACATAAAGGCAGTAACTTGACATTTAATGGACAAGCTATTGCAACTGTATCACCAATGGTGAAAGATACTTGCACTGATTCATATTGGCGTGGTGGGAAAAAGCATCTTACGCTTAATTCCAACTCACGTAGCAACTGTCGCGGTTGTGCCTTTTGTGGAACATACTCTCTTGAAGATGATGACAGAGCATTGACTACTCCTGAGGCACTTCGTCGTAAGGCTGAAGTGCTCCAAGTTGAATCTGGAGCACTACTGTCAGAATTAGAATCAGTAGGAATAGTTACTGGCTGTTTTCCAAGTGAGGAAAAGCTAGTTAACCATCTCATGATGATTAGGAAAACCTTTGCAGAGTTTGGGTTCAACGGTGAATTACGCTATATTGGCTCCCAACTACGTTCGCAGGAAGCACTCGAACGTATCATTGCAGCTGGTCCATTTGCCCTCTATTTAACAGTGGAAGCATTTGAGCGACGCGAGCAGCTTATGAAAAGAACCAAGGCCTCTCTTGATCTTAAGCGTGGAAAAGACCTTTTGGGGAGAGCGAAACAACTTGGAGCAGAAACATCTTTCCTCTATATTGCTGGTCTCGACAGCCATGAAACTATGGAAACCCAGTTCTCAACCTATACACCATTGCTTACCAGGTTACCTCAGATTCAGACCTTTCAAGTTTATGTTCCAGAACAAACAAAACTAAGGCGAGCAGAAGCAGGAAATATTGAATATTTTTTGAAGGCAAGAAAAATCGTTGAATCATCTTTTCCGCACTTGCTTCCAATTGCTGCCAACAATTTTAGAAGCTTATGGTACACAACTTACGAGAATCAAGAACTAGCAAATTCAGAAATTTAATATATGAGAAGACCAGAAGAGTATACATATTCACCAGAAGTTATTGAGGAGGATTTATCTGGTGAAACACTGCTTCAAGAGTTAAAAGATCGATTTCACGCTGATTTTGTCACTGGGTTACCGTGCGGTGAATTACGAGAGTTTATTGCCGCAAGTGCTCAGGACAAAGAAATACTTCACTTACCCACAACAAACGAACGCGAGTCTGTCGGTATTGCCGCCGGGGCGTGGTTGGCGGGGAAAACCCCCATTTTATACATGCAGAATAGCGGTTTGTTTGAGTGTTCCAATGACCTTGGCTCATTACTCGTAGCCTCTGAAATACCGGTTATCTTTGTTGTATCCTGGCGTGGTGCTCTAGGAGAAACGGCTACCCAACATTTAGCTACTGGGCATGCCACCATACCATTATTGGAGTCATTTGGTTTACCATATTCATTGACCGCTACCCAAGAAGACGTCACTCAACTGAGAGAGCAGCAAACAGCTTCAAATTTGCCCGTTTTTTTCTTAAAGACAAGGGAAAAGTTTAACAAACCTCAAGCTATTGTTTTACAACCAACATCTACCAGAAAAAGAACTGAAGTTTGTCGTGATGAGTCTTGCCAACTTTCTTCTCGTGAGGAGGTACTTCAACTGATTGCTACTTTATCACCCTCTAATAGAGCTCTATTTTCCTCAACTGGATTGATTTCTCGATCACTATTTCATCACTTTGATTCACCCAATCAATTTTACAATGCCGGAGCTTTCGGACTAACCAGCTCGATTGCTCTTGGATTTTCTTCCGTTAGGAGAGATGTGCCAGTTACCATCGTTGAGGGTGATGGCAGTGTACTGACAAATCTTGGTAACTTAAATCTTATTGGACACCAGCAACCACAGAACTTTTTGCATGTTGTATTGGATAATGGAGCTTAT
>CAZKMY010000115.1:0-1967 GCA_964554085.1 uncultured Pseudomonadales bacterium | reverse complement strand
AGTAATTTTCCCACCCATTAAAGATCCAGCCAAAACCAGGGCACCCACCCTTGGAAGTCTTCCAACCGCAGAAACAGCTTCTTTAAGGTTTTCTTCACCCACAAGAGGGATTGTGTCCACACTAATATGTTCCCCCCTGATGTTATGACGATCTGACTCAGTAATGGCCCCTTGAGCAACCATAGCTACCTGTGCACCACCACCAATGATAATGATCCTCTTACCATAAATTTCATGTAGTGAAAGGCACTCCTCAACACTGATCACCGCTTCGAAACTCCTAATATTCTCCATGAATTCTTCCACATTTTTTACAGATTCTAACTCCATGTAAACAGATGTATGGTCTTTATCTTCAAGAAAAAGGTGAGTGTAAGTTATGTTAATCTCACAAAGAGCTGTTATCTCAGTTATGTCCCTCAGAACTCCTGGCCGGTTGAGGGCCTTTATGTTTAAGGCAATTTCACCCATCAGTGTATCTCCTAACGATTCCAATCGAAGTATTCTATTTTTTATTATAATTCACAATCCTAAATTAAACTATCGATTGTGGGATTAAATAGTGGTTGACAATGATCACAGATTTATTTCATGCATAAATCTTTTAAACAGTACCGACACACAAGATGAGTATCATCCACTCTACATATCTCCCAAGAAACGAAGTTAACTGAAATGATGAATTTGAATGCATAGAGTGTTAATATAAAAATGTCGTTATATTTAATGGTCACCCCCACACCAAAATAAGAAAACCATTAAGAATTTAAAACAATAAAAATAGCCAAAAATGAACCCATCACCCACATATATAACGATCCATATCCCTACAACCACCAACACTTCTTTTTAGCTTACTGCCCAGAATTATTTCATGATAACTAAATTTTAAGCTTCGATTTCATCCCAATTACCGAAATTAGAGAAAATAAGTTACATTACTAATTTATTCTGATGTTTTTGTTTTTACAGTACGTATCCATCGTTAAGAAATAGAAAAATATATGGACATTATTGAAAATATATACATCATGTATTATTATTAGGTTGTAATAATCATGGCAAAAAACAATGGCGCGAACTTGGGATTCGAACAGAAACTATGGGCTTCGGCAGATAAACTACGAAACAATATGGATGCTGCAGAATACAAACACGTAGTACTCGGACTAATATTCTTAAAATACATCTCCGACGCATTCCTAGAAGTACATGCAGGACTAGAAGCTGATGAATATGCAGATCCCGAAGATAAAGACGAATACATAGCACTAAATGTATTTTGGGTTCCACACGAAGCTAGATGGGACTACCTCCAGGACCGTGCCAAGCAACCAGATATTGGTAAACTTATTGATGATTCCATGGATGCCATAGAAAAAGACAACCCCAACCTCAAAGGTGTTCTACCCAAAGATTACGCACGGGAAGCTCTAGATAAAAAAAGCCTTGGTGGGATAATAGATCTGATCGGTACTATTGGACTTGGAGATAAAGAAAGTAAATCCAAGGATATATTGGGCCGTGTTTATGAGTACTTCTTAGGACAATTCGCCAACGCCGAAGGGAAAAAAGGAGGACAATTTTACACCCCACGTAGTATAGTCAAAGTACTAGTTGAAATGATCGAACCCTACTCTGGTAGGATCTACGACCCTTGTTGTGGATCTGGTGGGATGTTTGTACAATCAGAGAAATTCGTAGAAGCACACGAAGGCAAACTTGGTGACATAGCCATCTATGGCCAAGAATCCAATCAGACCACATGGAGACTGTGCAAAATAAACCTGGCCATCAGAGGAATAGATTCCAACATACAATGGGGAGACAGTTTCACCGAAGACAAACATCGCGACCTGAAAGCTGATTACATATTGGCAAACCCACCATTCAACGACAAAGACTGGAAAGCTGAACTTTTAGAAGATGACCAACGCTGGAAATATGGTTTACCCCCTAAAAGGAAT
>CAZKMY010000114.1:0-2041 GCA_964554085.1 uncultured Pseudomonadales bacterium | reverse complement strand
TTATGCCCAAAAACATGGGCGAATTTGAAAAAATGTTAGACGACGTGTTTGCTAAAAAAGCCCCCGCTCTTCCCGAAAACGTCAAAGAATTTTTGGTTAAAGCCGCTCCCTACTTGGCTATCTTAGGTGTCGTCATGGCCATCCCTGCGGTCTTTGCGGTACTGGGCCTGGGTGCCATCGCCGCTCCCTTTGCCGCCCTAGGTGGCGTCAGTGCTTTCGCTGGCTTTTCTATTTCCATCATTTTCTTAATCGCCACCACTGTCCTGGAAATCATGGCCATCCCCGGTCTCTTCAAGCGTACCATGGGTGCTTGGAGATTAATGTTTTATTCCACCCTCGTCAGTGCCGTTTCTTCGCTCGTTTCCTTCAACCTTGGCAGTCTTATTATCGGCACTGCTATTGGTTTCTACTTCCTCTTCCAACTCCGCTCGTACTACAAATAATCTTGATTTCGTTAATACCAAAAACCCCTCATCACCGAGGGGTTTTTGTATTAAAACCGATTCCTCTTCCATTCATCAAAATAGTCCTGACCGTCTTGCATATGATCTTCATACTCTTCGCACCCGCTCTCCTCAGAGCTCATATGCCCGGCAAATAAAAGTTCATCAATCCATTCCATTTCTTTTTGAGTAGCATTTTCAGAATTCGTGTTTGGCAAGGGCTCATCAAGCATTTCATCCAATCCCCAAGTAAGTCGATTCACAGAATATTCTTTCCACTCCTCGCGAGTCCGACCAAGAATTTGAATGAATTGCTTACACCATTCTCGATTAAGTACACGTCGATTGCCTGAAGCATTATCTATCAAAGAAACCATATCCCATCGAGAGTTATCTATTTTCCCATCTTCATCTCTTTCAACAAGTAAAACATCACAATAAGGAATTCCTACAGAAACAATACTTCTTTCTTCATCAACTCCAACAAGTTCAATCTTTTTTCCATCATTAAAAATGCACGAAAAATCCACTGCATGTCCCAAGTTTTCTTTTAGGGAAAATAACGGCTTATTGTCTATTGTTGATTCAGACATAACGAAAAATAATTGCGGTATAAAATAAGTGGACCGGAGGGGATTCGAACCCCTCACCTCTTCTATGCCATAGAAGCGCTCTACCAAATGAGCTACCGGCCCTCGGCTCGCCATAATATAGTGCAGGCGGCCCAAAAAATCACTGTATGTTAATCAACAAACTGTATTCTACAAGAGAAAATTACAATTTCCAATTCCAAATTTCATCTCCGACTTTACACTCAACACTCAACACTTTACACTTGCCTTATCATGCCTGACATTACCTTAGTTTGCCTAGACTGCCACAACGAGTTTATTTGGACCGAAGACGACCAACAGTTCTACCAGTCAAAAGGGCTTGAATCACCCAAATTCTGCCTCATTTGCCGCGCCAAGCACCGAGCCATGGAACGTGATCCAGGTAAAAACGCAAAACTAAACCCTAGACCCTAGACCATATTGTCTAATCTTCCTCCGCCAAACCAATCACAACCATCCACAACCACCACATGCTTGGGATGAGATAGGTAGTGTCTAGACAAAAATTAATAAGTAGTGCCCAGTACACTGCACGCCAGACTCCATTATCTCGTTTACTGATAAAGCCTATCCGCCACGAAACAAGTCCGAGCCATACCCAACCAACTAGACCAAACCATCCCATTCCCGCCACCCATTCCAATGGCAAACAATGAACAACTGATGAAAAATCAGCTTTTCCCCACCAATGTGTTGTTGGATCATTCGATATTTTCTGAAAATTACCCCAACCCGCTCCCCAAGGATACTTTGTTATTACCCCCGCTACCACTTGAGTGTAATAATCTCGCGATCCAAATGTTGTCTTACGTAATCCTGAAAGAACAAACAACATGGAAAATGTTACGAGGGAAATCACCATAATTTTTTTATGTGTCGTCCACCAATTCCATAGCCAAGCCAAATATCCCACTCCAACAATCGACCCCACCTCCGCAGACCGAGATCGTGACGCCCACAACATTACCACTGCCGGCAACACCC
>CAZKMY010000113.1:0-2077 GCA_964554085.1 uncultured Pseudomonadales bacterium | reverse complement strand
CCTTCCCAAAGCATATCAGATCAGTCAGTATGATGAACCTTTATGTGCTAAAGGTAACATCAATACAACCGAAGGATTGATCGGAATAACCAGGGTCCACCTAGAAGAGGATACTGCAAAACTTCAACACACCATGCTTGATGGTAAACGCGTGACGCTTGTTGATTTCAATCGTAGCAGTGTCCCGCTCGTCGAGATAGTAACTGAACCCGATATTACCTCTGCCACACAAGCTAAGGAATATGCCCAAAAAATCCATCAATTGGTTCGCTACTTAGGCGTATCTGATGCCGATATGGAAAAGGGTTCGATGCGCGTCGAAGCCAATATATCCTGGGGTCTTGATTTGGGATATAAAGTTGAAGTTAAGAACATCAACTCGTTTAAGTTCCTCCAAAAAGCCATCGAGTATGAACTGGAGCGACAAAAACAACTTCTTGATCAGGGAATCACACCCAAACAAGAAACGCGTGGTTGGAATGAACAAAAAAGTGAAACATTCTCACAGCGCTCAAAGGAATCTGCAGAAGATTACCGGTATTTCCCAGAACCAGATATCCCCCCCATGGTTTTTACCGATACAGATATCGATTCGATTCGATCTCAAATGCCAAAACTGCCTCGAGAATATATTGAATACTTCACTAAAGTCTTTGGACGCTCAGATTATGCTTTGACGTTGGCTGAAGATCCACAATATGCCAAGCTCGCATTTTCATCCTCTGAACTTGCTATCAGCAGAAACCTTCCCGCAACTGCTCTGGGAAGTTTATTGGTAAACAAAAAACAAGAGATAATGGGGAAATCTGAAACAGAAATCGTTTCTCTTGTTGAGCAAAAAGTTCAACAAGCAAAGAGTGGCAGGGAAGTTGATCCAAAAGAATGGATTGATGAAGTGATTACCAACAATCCTGATGTTGTTGAAAAATTCAAAAATGGAAAAACCGCCGTTATTGGCGTATTGGTAGGTGAAGTCATGAAACGTTCCAAAGGTCAAGCCAACCCCAAGATTGTTTCAGAACTAATCATATCTAAACTAAAACAATAATTACTATCAAAGAGAAACCATGCCGCAATTTGTGCATCTGCATGTTCATACGGAATATTCTCTTCTTGATGGCTTATCCAAGCTACCTGATCTGGTATCGCGTGTCAAAGAACTGGGACAAACAGCCTGCGCCATTACTGATCATGGAGCGATGTACGGTGCTGTCCATTTTTTTAATGCCTGTAAGGCTGGAGGAATTAAGCCGATTATAGGTTTTGAAGCCTATATGGCAGAAAATTCCCGCTTCGACAAGCAAATAAAACCAGGGTCTGATCAAAGTCACCTCACCCTTCTTGCTGAAAACTTTACCGGATATCAAAATCTCATGAAACTAGTTTCGATTGGATATCTGGAAGGATTCTCGTATAAACCGCGCATAGACTTTGAATCACTTCAAAAATACCAGGAGGGGATTATTTGCCTGTCAGGATGTAATTCGGGCATGATTGCCCGCAAGGCTCGCCATCAAGAAATGGATCAGGCCATAGCCTGGGCTAAGAAATTGTTAGATCTTTTTGGTGACCGTTTTTACATGGAAATTCAGTCCCACCCACTCCTTGCAGATGTCGAACGGACACGGCCTCTCCTTATAGAAATTGCCCGATCACTTGGCATTCCCTTAGTTGCTACCAACGACGCCCACTACGTCAATCCTGATGACGCCGAAGCACAAGATGCACTACTCGCTATTCAGACCAGAAAAACCATTGATGATCAAAACCGCCTCTCCATGATAGATTCACCAGACTTTTACATTAAGTCTTCTGAAGAGATGGCAGATGCTTTTAAGGACTTTCCAGATGCGATTACCAATACGCAAGTTATTGCAGATCGTTGCAATGTTGAAATTCCTATTGGAAAAATGATTTTCCCCGAATATCCTCTCAAAAAAGGACAAACTCCTGAACAGGCGCTCAGAGAATTGGCAAACGAACAACTAGCAATATGCTTCTCAACAATTACCCCCGAAATTCAACAGCGACTAGATTATGAATTAGACGTCATATGCAACAAGGGGTATGCTTCATA
>CAZKMY010000112.1:0-2315 GCA_964554085.1 uncultured Pseudomonadales bacterium | reverse complement strand
AAACATTTCTATCGTAATGAGGAAATAACCATATATTCGATTCTGGTAATTCTAATCTCAATAATATTATTGATATTTGTACTATGGTCTGAATGGTATAGCCGGAAAGCCTGGGTGCGTCGATATTATTATGAACATCTTAAGAAAAAGAAACATGATGAAAAGAGAATGCTATGATGATTAATCTCATTAAGTAGGTTCAATAGGGTCAACATTGATTATGTGCAGGCTCAGGCTGAATCCATCATGAAAGCGCACCGAACCGAAGGCACAGACTTCACTGTTGTCCTAGAGGGCGTTTGAGTAACCGGCTTCCTGTAATTTCTTGATTATGCAGTTGTAGCGAACAGTGGGATTGGAATCCCCAAGAGGAGAAATCAATGAGAATCGAAATTTCATGGCCATCATACAACCAGTACAAATGTGGTAGGCCTTGGATCGGTAAAATTATTGCCTGGGAAACGGCGAAAAAACCAGAAATGCGATGGGGAGCATGGATAGGCAGCGCCGAGGATGGCGGCGTGCTAGAAATCGCTGTCGAGCCGGGAGACGTCATCCGGTACGGGCAGGTGTGTGGAGCACGACGGCGGGAGCAGCATTGGGCCTTGGTGCTGCCCACGGGAGAAAAGAAGAAAATCACGGCAGCTGAGGCCCTCAGGGCTTTTCGGGACAAGGGCGGTCAGGAAAAGTTGTTGGGATTGGAAAAATTCACAACCGAAGAACTACAGGCTGAGTTGGCAAGACGAGAAAATATCGTCACATAGTATTACAAAGCAGGGAAAGGAGACATGAACGAGATGGCGAAAAAGTAGGTGAGGCATTGAGGTGTCCTGACCCATACTTGACTTGACAGACAGTGTCCAATTAATCTGTGTCTTGATAATTTTTTCAACTACGAGTCAACACTCTCACGAAATAAATCCGAAGATTACTGGCTGAAAGGGGGTATGCTTATCTAAATTGCCTGATGCTCTCTTTCAGGAAGCTCATTGTACGTATAGCAGGAAGAAAATCATGATTCGTGATCGTCTTTACACTTGCTGTCAAGAACACTCCGCCTACGACAAGTAACGTCGGGGGTGGTTCGGCACTTTTTCAGAACTTCCCAAAGAACGCTGTGATATCGAACCAGAAGGCTCGTTTCTCTCCGCTTTTCAGGTCAATGGATATTACGTCATAGGAACGTCCGTTCTGGTTGGTCTGCATCTGCATGTTTACCGTGTAGTCGATGTCGCGTTTCCCGCACTCACGCTCTATGTAGTCATACTCTTCTGAGATCCCTACGATTGAGGATGTTGCATTGATGACAACTGCCTGCTCCGCAGAGGATCCATCGCCTCCGGATGTGGCAGGTCCCGTCCGGCCCGTGAGGAACATGTAGACCATGCTCGCCTCTTGTTGGGTGAGTCTGCCCTTTGTGTGTGCGATCATGCTTGAGGTAATACGCGATTCCGACTTGTCCTCAGCGATGACAAGTAGGGCTTTAGTGCGACGGAGAAGTATTTCGCAATCGGCCTTTGATAACTTTCCACGTAACAACGTGTGAAGTTGTGCTGTCTCTTGGTCGAGTTGCACCTGCCCGCCTGGAAAGTCGCGCTGGTAGGCCTTCTTCACTAAATCGTCGATCTCGGGTGGTAGTGAAGTTTTTGGTTTGCGAAAGTTGAATAGTCCCATGTGCTGTCTCCTTAAGTTTGCACCCGCTGATTCGGGTTGTAATTAATGATTATCTCTTCTTTTTTCCCTTTCTGGTTTTTGCTTTAGCCAAAACTTCCTCAGTAATGGACATTATCAGATCTTTTGTTTCTTTTTGCACTTTGGATAAATTACTACCAATGATAATGCGATAATATCCCCAAGTACCCGACATTTCGTCCACCTCATGCTCTCCCTGACGATAGTCTGAAATATACTCTCTCATCTGTATATGGAATTCGTCATGGAATTCACTATCAAAGTAACGATCTTCTGTAACGTTCCGTATGGTTTTGTCATCCATGCCGTGGTTTGTCCGTAGCACTTCTTCCATGATCTTGTAGGGGGAGATATTAATGGCATCGATGAATTCAGACACAGCTTCGTACTCCGATATCCAGAACTCCATCGAAAATCGATAGTGCAACCCCCTATTTTCTGCAATTGAATTGGCTTCCTCAACCGGGCGTTTTAGCCTTGTTTTGAAATACGGTTTTTCAATAAGTTCTATTCCGAGATCATCTAAAATTTCAGATGGTACTTTACTAAAAAAATTAAAAACATTTACACTGTCGGTCTCATTTTCATTCCATTCTGAATCTTGTCTGATACATCCATAATTA
>CAZKMY010000111.1:0-2320 GCA_964554085.1 uncultured Pseudomonadales bacterium | reverse complement strand
ATGAGATAGGCAATATTTGTGAGTGGCCCTAAGCAAACCAAACAAAGAGGTGATTCTTGACTTTGCATTAAGGGAACACTTGTGAGAGGAAATATTTTTACTTTATCCTTGTCCTTTTGTGGGATTGGTAATGCGTTAAGAGGAGTTAGTTGGTTAGCTCGAAGACGATCGGATGAGGGAAATGAGGCTTTCCAATTTTGACTGGCGCGAGCTTTTCCTTTGTAGATTGGAATATCCTTCTGCATGAATGAGAGAATTCTGCTTAGGTTGGAGGTCCCTTGGTTTACGGAAGTAACACCAAAAACAGTACTGAATGCTTTGATACAGAATTGAGAGGATTGAGCAAGCATGGCAATTGCCATGATGTCATCAAGGCCCATATCAGTATCTATAATTAGGTTATTTGGTGGTTGCATAGTTGTTTTGCTCCAAAAACTGTATTATTTGATCTGGATTATTCACGAGAAATGTATTAAAACCATATGTTATTGCGGGTTCTATGTCCGAAGTAACTTGATCGCCGATTGAAGTGATATTTTCCGGTCGATATCGTTGACTCAATCGTTTAAAAATTTCCTCTTTCGTATCAAAATTTTCTCCTGAGTATATTTCTTCAAATACTTCTTCGAGTCCTAAGTATTTCATTATGTTTTGTTGCCATATCTGTGGAGCGCTCGTAACAAGAATACATTTTGTGAGGTTGATAGCACACTGTTGTACTGTTTTGCATGCGGACTTAAAGTTTTTAATATAACCGTCTGGATCAATATTCCAAACGCTATCAAAATATTCCTTTCGTGAGATTTGATATCGTTGACTAAGATAATTACTTAAGCCAATTTGATCCTTTTGTCCAAGCTGCAATACTTTAAAAGCCTGATTGGTTGAACATCGTTCCCTTTGAATGATGAAATTGAGAGCGTTAGTATTTACTCTTTTTTCTAATTCTGAATTTTGATATGTGTTTTGCGGACCTTCAAACTCGTATAGCGTACCGTCCATATCGAAGATAAGTACTTTTCGATCTTCTTCACACTCAATAATTTGTTGACAACGTTCGAGATTGTTCATACGATTTTCTTTCATAGATTGCATGATAAATACAAAAAACTCCGCTTGGGGCGGAGTGGTGAAGAATATTTATTCTTTTATTGAAAATCTATGAAGCACCAAAACAAGCCGCCCGAAGAGGGGAAGGGGAGTGATGGTGATGATGGATGTTTGTATACATAATCTTCATACGTAGACATGTTATCATGCTAACATGGTGATATGCAAGTGAATAACTATTTTTGTTCGGGATAGAGACGTTTGAGGACAGTTTGGTACCCGTTTTTTCCTTGGTGCCAAAGCCAATCGGCAACTCGGGTAACTGTCGTGGTAGAGGTTTTGAATTTTTCTGCTATTTGGAGATAAGAGTCTTTTGTGGTCCAAAGTGTTTTGGCAATTTGAAACCGTTTACTGGCTTCTTTAATTTCTGCTAATGTCAAGATATCTCGGAGAAATGATTCAATTTCTTTTTCTGATTTAAGTAGGGAAAAGGCGTGGATTAACTCTTTATCAGATTTATTGGGATAGTTCGTCATAGGCGAATTGTACCAGATGCATGATATTTTTGCTCTTGACTACACGTACGCTATAACGTACGATTTATCCATGATGAAAACAAAGACTGTAACAGCATCAGAAGCACGGGCTGATTTGTACCATTTGATTGATCAGGCGTCAAAGGGGTTGACTGCGGTAGAGATTGTATCTCGAGGAAAAGAACCCGTGGTGATGATGAGTAAAACCGAGCTTGATGCTTGGGAAGAAACATTGGATGTGTTGAGCAGCCCCAATGAGATGGCGGCAATACGATCAGGAAAGAAAGATATCGAGACGGGGAATGGTGTTTTGTTGGAAGATTTGCCATAATTATTTTTACCTATGTACGTAAAGCTTACTTCTGATGCTGTCAAACAGTATCTAAAATTACCTCAACGAGAACAACAAAAGATTAAGAAGTGGCTAGCGCTATTGGGTAATGATCCGTTGGCAGGAAAGTGTTTAAAAGGTGAGTTGATAGGATATAGATCCATAAAAGCATGGCCTTATCGGGTAATTTACTTTATTAAGCAAACAGAAAAAACAGTGTGGGTGACTTCAATAGAACATCGACAAAGTGCGTATAGACGATAGGACTGTATTTCTCGCTTTGGTTGTGATAAGAATGGGGCAAGTAGTTTTAGGGAGGTTTTTATGGGATTTTTAGTGATCGGATTAATTATCTTTATTGTCATTATGTCGTTTTTGCGGCAAGTGAATGAGTATGAGCGGG
>CAZKMY010000110.1:0-2392 GCA_964554085.1 uncultured Pseudomonadales bacterium | reverse complement strand
TTAATTTCTGGTCTGGATCAAGTGGATTGGCCCCAGCCAACCAAGTTGCAACAGTTGCATTGGATTGGGAAGAAGGCAGGAGTTGAAGTAGGGTTTAGGGTACAGGGTACAGGGTTGAGTGATAAAACAATCACCTGCTTTACGACGAGAATAGATACGATTTTTGGGGTGACGTTTGTAGTGATTGCGCCAGAAGTGGCGAAGAAATGGATGTCCGCGCCGCCTTCGTCGGGGACTACGGCGAGCCAAGTTGGATGGGATGCGCCACAAGAGGTTCGGGAGTATGTGGAAGCTTCATTCCATAAGACTGAAGAACAACGGAAGGTGGGAGAGAAAGAGAAGACAGGTGTGGATTCGGGGATTAAGGCGATTAACCCGGTGAATGGGGAACAGGTCCCCGTGTTTGTGGCAGATTATGTATTGATGGATGTGGGCACTGGTTGTGTCATGGGTGTACCCGCGCATGATGAGCGGGATAAAGCGTTTGCGAAGAAATTTGGTATCGAAATTAGAGAAGTCGTAAGTCATGAGTCTGAAGTCATAAGTCAACATGGAAGATTGATACATAGTGGGGCATACGATGGATTAACAACCGAAGAAGCAATGGAGGCGATTCCGGAGGCATTCCCTGAGGTAATGAAGAAGACGACAACATATAAATTGCGGGATTGGCTGATAAGTCGCCAACGGTATTGGGGAGCACCCATTCCGGTAGTATATGATCCTGAGGGGAATGCTCACCCGGTGAAGGAAGAGCATTTACCTTGGTTGTTACCCACCGATGTGGACTTTAAACCCACGGGTGAATCGCCGTTGAAATCGAGTAAAGAATTTGTAGAGCGGACGGAGCGACTCTATGGCAAGGGCTGGCGCCCCGAGTATGACACGATGGATACCTTTGTGGATTCTAGTTGGTATTACCTGAGGTACACCGATGCTCGAAATGAGGCTGAGTTTGCTTCTAAAGAGCGACTTGCTGCCTGGTTACCGGTTGATTTCTACATGATTGGGCCAGAACACATTGTGCTGCACCTGCTGTATTCCCGTTTCTTTACCAAGTTTTTACGCGATGAAGGCTATCTTAACTTTGATGAGCCGTTTATGAAAATGCGGCATCAAGGAATGATTTTGGGGCCGGATCATCGGAAGATGAGTAAGAGTAAGGGAAATGTGATTGATCCTGATGAGGTGATTACTCAGTTTGGGGCCGATACGCTGAGGATGTACGAGATGTTTATGGGGCCGATTGGGGACGACAAGCCTTGGAGCACCACCAGTGTGATTGGGGTACGCCGATTCTTAAACAAGGTGTGGGAGTTGATGGGACAGCCCGCCTCCGCTGAAAGCTCTGGCGAGGTAAAACGTGCGCTCCATGCCACGATCAAAAAGGTGACTGAAGATATCCCTTTGTTGAAATTCAATACGGCGATTGCGGAGCTAATGAAATTTGTGAATATTTGGGAAAAAAGTGTTAAGTCTGAAGTGTTAAGTGATAAGTCTTGTTTGGATGATAATCATAAAAAAATGTTTATTAAGATATTGGCACCGTTTGCTCCCTTTATGGCAGAAGAACTATGGCAACAGGTACGGGGTACGGAGTACGAAGTACGAAGTGATTCGGTGCATGAACAGCCGTGGCCAGCATATGATGCAAAGCTGGCGCAAGGGAGTGATTATATGATTGTGGTTCAAGTTAACGGCAAGATGCGACTGAATGTAACTGTGTCGCAACAAGACTATGCCGGGTACCAAGATCCGGAAAAAGAGGTTCGCACATTGGCTGAGCAGGATGAACGCCTCCAAAAATGGATTGAGGGGAAGGAAATCCGGAAAGTTGTCTTTGTTTCTCCATCGGAAAAGCGCCAAGGCCTGCTCAATTGGGTGGTAGGAGAATAGTATGGGAAAAGAATGGAAAGGTTTCATTGTTTCTGATTCAACTGTAAATCAATTAGAGTCTGATTTAGCAGAAATGAGATTTACGGAATTACCATATCGGTTGAGTGGGGAAGCACAGACTGAAGCTCGAGTCTGGAAAGATCAGAATGATAATACAATTGCTGTAGTAAAAGGTCCCAATGGAATTCTGGTTGGCTCTGATTGGGAAGCCTTGCCGATTATTCATGATTTGCCGAGATAGTACTTGAGGCGGAGCGATTGTAATCGATTTTTGTCATAAACATGTGAAGTTGATTGTCAATTTTTGGCGCTATTTCGTTGAACGAGATGGTTGCGATGGGGATTCACTCTCAAATTGAGATGAATTTTTTATTAAACGGCGCATATTTATTATCAGCTTATTTGTGAGTTTATTTGTTGTGTTTTGCATTGACAATGTTGTAAATACATAACAATATAGTTATTCATTATCACATCAAGCGAATAAAAGAAAATA
>CAZKMY010000109.1:0-2435 GCA_964554085.1 uncultured Pseudomonadales bacterium | reverse complement strand
TCATTCCCGTATCTTTTATCGTGATTCCCATCTTGTCTGTAAGTTCTTTATTGTAAAAAAACGGCTGATAAAATCCCTCAATGTAAGGGCCCGTAATTATCCCATTCATATGATTTCGATATTGAGGATCAGAGAGAATAAAGGGTTTTTGAGATTTTGAAAACCCCGATACAGTTTCAAAATCAACAAGATCTTTTTTTGCCCAATTCTGATCATGTAACACATCAGCAATTTGTTGGTAATAAAACGGCTCTAGCCAAATCACATCCCAATCAACCTGCTTATTTTTTATCTGATCAGTGACCGCTTTCAACGCGCCAGCGCGACCATCGGGAAAATCAAGATTCCATTTCAAATTAACTTTTACATGAGGATTCCTTGATTCAAATTCTTTTATTGTTTCAGTAATATAATTTTCCCGTAAATCTTCCCCTTTCCAGTGGCCGATCATGTTTATCGTTACTGTGGAAGTATCCGTGTTTGATACTCCTACACGCTTCACCTTCATCACTCCTTCAGAGTTAAACAAGTTGAGAGGTTTAAAATAAACCAATAAACCCGCAATCGCAACGATTACTATCGCAATGCGGATATACACCGACTTCCACCAGACAGTCACATTTTTATGCTTCATACGTACAACCCTCCAAAAAATACATGCACCTAGTTACCATAGTGGCAGATTTCCACGACAACTACAACATTTCACTTGTTGAAAAAAATGTCTTAGTTATTTAACCAATCCCTTGAACCACCCTTGAATTTGGGGATCACCAAACACCCGGCCAACATCTCTGAATGAAATTAACACAATTAAGCTGATAAGAAGAGCAAACCCAGCGGTATTGATCCACGCTTCCACTTTTGGCTTCACCCGTCTTCGGGTAACCATCTCCCATACAATAAATACGGCCCGTCCTCCATCCAAAGCAGGAAAAGGGAGCACATTCATGATGGCTAAATTAATCGACAAAATTGCAGCAAAATTAAGCTGTGCCCAAAATCCTTCTTTAAGAAATCCTTCTTTTTCAGCCGAATAGACAATTCCTACCGGACCAGCCACATCAGCAGGAACTTTCCCGAGCATTACTAATTCAGAAACCATCTTCCCTAATGCCTGGAGAATCATCCCTCCAAACTCAACTGCAGCCCGCATCCCTACCCACATACCCCTAAATGGCATCTGCCACCAAGAGTAGAATTTCATTTCGGTATCAGACAAAGTCACTCCCAATGATCCTTGACCTTCAGGAGTCTCTTGAGGTGTTCGTACATACATCGAATAAGATTGACCTGCTTGTGTCACCAATTCAATGTGCTGCCCCCGATGTTGCTGGACAAACTGAATGAGTTGCTGAGATGAAGTTGTGTCCACAGAATCCTGACCAACGTGAATTCGGGTGACCAAAGATCCAACCGCAATACCTGATGTGGCAGCCGGTGATTCTTGTGCCACAGCTTCAATTCGAACACCATTCAACGGTGTAGGAATGCCATGGTGACTATAAATCAACCCAAACGCCATCACTCCAAACACAAAATTAACACTTGCTCCAGCTAAAATCACCAACATGCGCTTCCATGCTGGCCGTGAAGAAAATGATCCTTCCTGAATTGTCTCTGTATCCTCCCCCAACATCCGAACAAACCCCCCAAACGGCAACCAATTTATCGACCAAATCGTCCCCCTCTTATCTTTTTTGAGTGTAACTGCCCGAGGTGGATACCCTAATCCAAATTCCTCCACTTTAATCTTGGCCCACCGCGCCACTAAAAAATGCCCCAACTCATGGATAATCACTAAAAAAGAAAGAATTAAGATAAAAATTACGGCAGACATAAACTAACCCCTAAACCCTATTCCCTATTTGCTATTTAGATTTGCATTAACTCTTCTTCTTTCTTAACTCCCATCGCTTCAACTTTCTCCACATAAGCATCAAATAGTTTCTGCATCTCTTCCAACCATCGTTCCACATCGTCCTCCGATACCCCCGCTTCACCTTTCTTTCCTTCAATCGTCTTCTTTTCCTCAGCCCGAATATCCCGAAGAATATTTTTTCCACTCTCAATTTTCTGTTTAACTGATTTCACCAATTCTTTGCGTCGCTCTTCAGTCAGTTGGGGTATGGCAATCCGAATCATATCTCCGTCAATAATGCCATTTAACCCGATGTTGGCTGCTTGAATTGCAGTTTCAATTTTCTTGAGCGTTGATTGATCCCATGGCTTGATGACCAATAAATGAGGATCAGGTGAACTAATCGAAGCTAGTTCCATCATTTTCATCCATGTTCCCGGATATGCCTCCACTGCAATCCCCTCAACAACGCTTGGTTGAGCTCGACCAGTGCGAACCATTGCCAAATCATCCATGATTACTTTCATTGATTGCTCAAGTTTTTGTTTCATTTCTTCAAACATGGGCTTCCTCA
>CAZKMY010000108.1:0-2523 GCA_964554085.1 uncultured Pseudomonadales bacterium | reverse complement strand
AAACATACGTCGGCACACTTGCATTTCCCTTAATCAAGTTGGTAAGGTCCTTTCGCACCACCTTGCCACCGAATAAATCGTTTATCTTTTTGTCCAATGCGTTCATAGCAGGTACTTTTTAATCGTCAAAGTCGTTTGAAAATGAAATGCTCAACGTGTACATGAACTTTTTATATTCCTTCCATTTAGAAGTGCCGTCAACGGGCTCTTCCAGCAATAGTTTCACGCGTTGGTTCTTGTACTTTCCACTCGCCTTACTCAGCAATTGGAACTTATGCTTGACTTCCCTCTGCCGCTCACTGCCTTCCTCAATATCGAAATTGTATTTAAACGAGTCGCTCAACAATGCACCGTCCTCAGCAAAGATGGCTGCTCGGATGGTTCGTGGTTGAGTACCTGCGGAAACCAAGTTCTGTTGAATAAACGAGACCGTGAGCAGGTTGGTGGTTATCCGATCGTTCGATTTGATAATGTCGATTTCGACCTGAGAAGTTGTATCTTGCCTTAACTTGCTGACAGAAATCAAAGGGATGACAATTTCCTGAAGGCTTGAACCTCCATGAATGAACCGCGATCCAGCCCCCTTCACCCGCAATCGGTTGATTGATTTTGGAATCAATACTTCAGCCTCGCCGCCTAGACCTAAATCGTTCGAGCTGAATTTTATGGTCGAGCTATCGTGTTGCAAATTGCTCCCGATAACAAACCGTCGGTTGTCTTTCCAGATTTCGCCAGAATGGGTAGAGTCACTGAAGTCGCTATCTTCCAGAGCTTGGTGTTGGTACAGGAATCCATGGTCGGAAGTGATTATCATGGTGTTACCGTTTATGTTGGCAATCTTCTTCACGAGGTTGATTAGGAATTCGATTTCCTCATTAACAGCCTCAAAGACCTTTCCCTCGGAGGCTTTGTCATCGCCAAACTTGTCAATCCGATTGTGGAAGATGTAAATTAGGTCGTTTTGCTTCGAAAACTCCCGGCCCTCGGTACTGGCGTTCATTTTCATAAAATCCTCAGCCAAAATGGCTGTAGCACGAACGCCCGAATTCTGGTTCAGGATTTTCGTTCTATTGGCTGTACCTGCACTTGAAAGGCCATCGACCAAGACGGTATCTGATCCAGCTTGAAACTCCAACACCGAATTCGGCAAGAGCGAGGCCATTCCCAGCTGAGTGTAACAAGGCAGGCTGGCAACCAAATGATTCATAGATGCTTCAAAACGGTTCTCCGTCTGAATGCGTTTAAGCAATTCGACACCACATTCATACCTGAAAGCATCCGATATGATTACATACAATCGATTGTTCTTTTCTGTGAATTTGGCAACATGCTGTGCAAAGAACCGTTTCTGACTGTTCAAGTCGTTGACAGGCCACGGCTTCGTTGAGTTGATCACTTGCTGCCAATGGTCGTTGAAGGTGAGCAGCCAGTCGTTCGAATAAACCTTTTCCACCTTATCGGCCAGTTGAGACAATATCCTATTTTGATTGCTCTGGCGGTAGCAATAAACGAACTTGCGGTAAGCATAGTCAATTTGGTACAAAACTGTCGTGTAGGCTTTCACCCCTTCCGAAAGGTCTGGATACGTGTTGCCACTGAGATTTCTAACCAAATAAATCATCTCAGAAGCGTTCTCCAGTGCTTTATAGAGGCTGGAGGTTTGATGGTACCAGTATTTGTTTTCCCTTTGTTTGGTAAGCTGGTACACATTTTCGTTCGAAATGGCTTCATCGGATATAAGATTGACTAAATCGAAAACAATCTTTTTGTCCGTCATTCGGAACAGATCGTCCTGAATAACCTCTTCCAAAGATGCTTTGTTGAGCATTGACTCAATGCTCAGATCCTTCGCAATCCGGTCGGATATCTTACCAAAACTATCTCTATAGTTCAGCGTATCCTTCCACAGAGACAATAACAAGCGGCTCTCTTTGTTTACCTTAGCCGGCCCACCTAAAGCAAAATTTGCATTAAAAACCTCGAGCAAAAAGTCGTAAATGCTTGGGGTATCGCTTTGATAGTTAAATTGTTTCTGAATTTTCCCCCAATAGTAACTAGCCAAATTAAAATTGGCCAGTTCCTTGTCAATCCTGTCATCGTCGGCCGTAAAGGCAGTTGCATGAGCGTGAATAAAGGTGATTAGATTTACGTATTCTGTATTGAAAACGACTGCCAACATTTTGGCTCGGATCTCAGCATGTTCGTCGCCACTACCCAGCAGCTCCTTAAGTTTACTATTCCGTTCCTTTGATTTGAAAAAGGCCAAATGTTCTGTGACCAGTTCTTTGAAATGATAATCCAACCCGAGCTCCTGCAGAATCATCGCCTCTTGGTTGGTATAGAAGACATGATGGGCCAACTCCATATCGAGCAGCCAGTTGTCTTCATTGACCGGCTTAGGCCCAGGCAAATATATCAACAGCTTACTGTTGGGCTTTTGCTTATTGATAATATGCTTGACCTCAAACTCATTGCCGTTAACTTGAATCTTCTCAACGCCATCCAAGGCCACTTCCTGATATG
>CAZKMY010000107.1:0-2535 GCA_964554085.1 uncultured Pseudomonadales bacterium | reverse complement strand
TGATGATTTTCACACTTCCTTCGGGGTTTTCTCGAAAAAATTTATCATAAATTAATTTAAATTTTATCACCCTCCCCTGATAAGAGGTTTGCAATTGAGTTTCAGGGAACATATCACCGATTAACTCTATTGATTCCTTATTATTCCTTACTGCAGGATCAATGAATTCCTCTCGAAAATGAACGGTTGCCAAACATTCAGTGGTATCATTTGGCATTAAGCTGATTTGAGGGATGTCCATATAAAAATAGGGGGGGGATGAACTGAAGGTTGATAATACCAGTGGTTGTGTAAAGTGATTCCGTATGGTTAACTTTAGGGTTGAAGTCTTCTGGCCTGGAAATGAAAAAATTACCAACGGTTCTTCATCCAGCTTCACGCCGTTATCATTTGATTGGAAATCGGACCGGGAGCAGGAAACCATGGTGGGCAATGCAAAAATGAGCAAGAGCAAGAAAATGTGCTCGAAAATCCTCAACCTTTTTCTGATAACATTTGAAAAATAAAAAAAGGCATAGGCTATTGCACCATGTAACTTCATGACATTCTTCCTCCGTTCCTTTCGAATTCTCTATGCACTCCCTGCTCCTCTGGGAAGTTGGGGAAGCAAAGCAAACAAAACTCACAGGTCCCCTGCTACTATGGAAAAGCCTCATTCCGCTTTGAATGAAATTCTCAAAAATTTCCAGAGCCGCAAATTTCCAACAAAGATTTTTATACACTGCGGCAATTTCCACATGGTCTTAATCGAGATTGATTTTTTTAAACTCAGGATCTGGAGTATCGGGGCCACTTTGGCATAGTGGCCCCGGATAATTATGTGATCATCAATTTCGATTACTTATCCCTCCAAAGATTTATAAAGTGTCTCAAAAACCATATATTCATTCATACCCACCCGCAAGACCAACCACTTGAGGAACCGCCATAATAATTTCTACATACGCCCCTTAGTTCCCCTGTGGTGATAACAGTACAAAGACCTGAAGTATTTTCCCAGCTATCAGCAGTTGCCACACTTGGTGCAGGACAAGGTGCATTACATTCAAAGGAAGGACAGCCCTGAACGTCTGTAAAAGCCAATGGTCCAGGGTACTCTGGATACGAACAGGGCACTTGCGGAGGCATAAAAACCATATTCGCCCTTTTGCAACTAGACCTTTCATAAACTACGCATCCATTACCCCCTCCACCCACCAGCCATGAGTATCCATCAGTACAACCCAAAGAACAACCAAACAGCCTCCCGCCGTAGCTCCCGGATAACAGCAGAAGGGCCCCAACTGAAACGATGTTTACAATACTTTTCACCGAATTCATTTCCCTTGACTCCTTTTCAATTTTGCGAATTTTCAAGAAACAAACCTGTTTTCAAACTGAATGTAGGCTTCCTTATTAACGATGCGCAGTCTACTCTAATATTTAGATCACCTCCGTTTCCTACGATCACCTTGTGTTCAATATTTTAGCCCTTAGCCGTAAATTGGTTGAAAATATCTTTCTTATTTAACCCCAATCGAGCACTCTTTCCGTTCTATTACCATTATTCAAAACTGATCCAACACGATCATATGATCACCATTAGCTTTGGAATAATTTAATTATTTCAACGAAATAAATTAAAATCAGAAGTTACCCTTTGAGTTTTAATTTGCCAAAAATCAATATTGCCAAGGCCATGCCTATTCCCAAAGGAAAGAATGGGATGATTCTCAGATGTTCCGATTTGATCAGCCCTGCCATTCCTGTGGGGGTCTTGTACACTTCTTCCCAAGTCTCGCGTCCCGCGAACATCAAGCGTTCATGCTCCGCCTCTGTGATTCGACGGTGCTTTCCATTTTCCAGAACCACCCAAACCTCCTCCCGTCCTTCATCTGGAAATTCCTCAACAAAAGAAGTTCTGGGAGGAAACTGAATGTCAAAGTCAGAGCTTTGAAGCTCAGAATGAAAAACAATTTTTGTTATAATTGCATTCGTATACCTCTCCATGGTCCGTATTCTCCATCCTGCAGGAACGGGAATTTCTTCCTCGAATGAGTTGTACAGTAAGGAAATGGTTAAAAACAGTTCGTCACCATAGTAATAATTTAAACCTATTGGGAGGTAGGATGACTCTTCCAAAACGAACACATCAGTTCGTCTTGATTTTTTCGACTTATCGCCCAAAATCACCAATTTGTAGGCAGCGCACGGAATATCCTCGAAAATGGATGGACTTTCCCTTGTGATGATATCCGCATTTTCTACATCATGATCCAAAAGTTCAAATGACCTTCCGGTTTGCCACCGAATTGGGGTGAAAATAATTGTATTGAAGATCCCTGATTTTTTGTTGTGGTTAATTTCACCCAGTGGTATCCCGCCAAACTCAACCTCACTCTTAAATTCTTTTGAAAAATTCGATTCGGAGTTGAAAACATCAATTGAATCTTCAGTTTTATAAAAAACTTCCTTTCGGCCAGGTCCATACCAATGTTTTAGTCCTGTGGACCGATACATGAGGCTTCCACCCTTAAACCAGATTTCCTCGTCATA
>CAZKMY010000106.1:0-2614 GCA_964554085.1 uncultured Pseudomonadales bacterium | reverse complement strand
TCGTTAAAGCCGGCAACAAAAACAAGCTGACCGAAGATAACCAACGCAACATCCTAAATGCCTTCAAAGCCCGTAAGGATGTCAGCTATTTTGCCGCATTGGTTGATAATGCCGATATTGCCACCAACGATTACAATCTCTCGGTCACCAGCTACGTTGAACAGGAGGATACTCGCGAGCGGGTTGACATCACCGCCCTAAACGCCGAGATTGCCGAAATGGTGGAGCGCCAAAATTTGTTGCGGGCTGAGCTTGATGTGATTGTTGCTGAATTGGAAGGGGAGGCGGTATGAGTAAAAGAGCTGAAATACAAAGCTTCGACCAACAAATAAACGTTTGGCGAAAACAGTTCAATAATGAGATTCCCGAGCGGGTTGGCCTTGCCTTTTATACAAACGATGAAGGTGAAGTGGAAATTGAGGTGTACATGGCCGACGAGAATATGTGGATGAGTCAGCAAATAATGTCAGTTCTTTTTGGCGTTGAAGAGCACACGATAACCTATCATATTCAGGAAATATTCAAAAGCGGAGAGTTGGACGAAAATCCAACTACTCGAAAAATTCGAGTAGTTCGTAGGGAGGGAAAACGACAGGTAAATCGCGACATTCAGTTTTATAATTTAGACATGGTTATTTCAGTCGGTTATCGTGTCAATTCAATTAAGGCTACCCAGTTCAGAAAGTTTGCCACACGGGTTGTGAACGAATACATACACAAAGGCTATGTGCTCAATGATGATCGATTTAAACAAGGACGAAAATTCGACGATGCGTATTTCAAAGAAATGCTCGAACGTATTAGGGATATACGTCTTAGTGAACGTCGTTTGTATCTTCAAATTGCTGATATTTTTGCGCTTGCTTCCGATTATGACAAAAGCAGTCAGATAACAAAAGAGTTTTTTGCCTTTATTCAAAACAAACTGCATTATGCCATTGCTGGTGCAACTGCTGCCGAAATAATTCACAATCGTGCCGATGCCACAAAAGAAAACATGGGTTTAAGCTCATGGGCGCATTCACCAAGTGGAAAAATCTATAAAACAGACGTTACAGTTGCAAAAAATTACCTAAATCAAGACGAGTTGCATGCCTTGCGGCTGACTGTGAGTGCTTTTCTTGATTTGGCACAGATGCGTGCTGAACGACAGTTGCCCACAACTATGCAGGATTGGATAAATTTTATGAGCAGTTACCTGGACTTGAACGGCTATCCAGTTCTCGAAGGCTTAGGGAAAATTACTAAAGAGCAGGCTGATGAAAAAGCCTTTGACGAATACTCAAAATTTCGTGTCATACAAGACCAAAACTACGAAAGCGATTTTGAGAAAATGCTTAAAGAAGTTAACCAGAAAGGAGACACAAAATGAGCAGAATAGATCAACTTATAGAAGAACTGTGCCCGGAAGGAGTGGAGTGGAAGACTTTGGAGGAAGTTTGTATGAAAACGAATAACATAAAATGGAAGGAATCTCAGAACATTGATTATCATTACATTGATTTGACAGCTGTAAGCAGAGATAATAATGAAATATCTAACACACAAATAATTAATAGCTCAAATGCACCAAGTAGAGCTCAACAGATTGTTTTAAAAGGAGATATAATTTATGGAACGACAAGACCAACATTAAAAAGAATTGCAATAATACCTGAGAACTACCACCGGCAAATTTGTAGTACTGGCTTTTGTGTGATACGAGCAAATCGAGAAGCTGTTTTATCAAAGTATTTGTTTTTCCAATTAAATACTGCTACTTTTCTATCATATGTTGAAAGCAATCAAGAAGGAGCAAGCTATCCATCAATATCTGATAAAAAATTAAAACAATTTCAAATCCCCTTCCCCCCGCTCCCCATTCAACAAGAAATCGTCTCCATCCTCGATACCTTTACCGCTCTAGATGCCTCATTGCAAGCCGAACTGGAAGCTCGCCGCAAGCAATACGAGCATTACCGTGATCAGCTGCTGAGTTTTGAAGGTAAAGAAGTGGAGTGGAAGACGTTGGGGGAAATTGGTGAACTTGTTCGTGGTACTGGATTACAGAAGAGTGATTTTGTTGAAAGCGGAATAGGCTGTGTCCATTATGGGCAAATTTATACTTATTATGGTTCATTTGTTTTTAAAACTAAATCGTTTGTGTCTGAAGATTTGGCCATAAAATTGAAAAAAGTAAATTCGGGCGATTTGATTATAACCACAACAAGTGAAAATGTGGATGATGTATGCAAAGCTATTGCTTGGTTGGGCGATAATGAGATAGTAACAGGTGCACATGCAACAATCTTTAAGCATAATCAAAATGCCAAATATTTGACATATTATTTTCAAACCGATGACTTCTCAAATCAGAAGAAGCGATTTGCAAAAGGGACAAAAGTAATCGAGATTAAAGCAAATGAAATTGCCAAATTCAAAATCCCCATCCCCCCTCTTGCTGAGCAGCACCGCATCGTCTCCATCCTCGATAAATTCGACACCCTCGTCAACACCGAGCTTCCAGCCGAGATTGCTGCCCGGCGCAAACAGTACGCGTATTACCGCGAAAAGCTACTGACCTTCAAGCCCTTGAAAAGTTAACCGTTACCACTATGTCCTATAACCTTGTCAT
>CAZKMY010000105.1:0-2651 GCA_964554085.1 uncultured Pseudomonadales bacterium | reverse complement strand
AATTTCTGCAATTACACTACTCTTTAGGGCGACTACTAATGGCAGAAACGAGTTGGATATACCTGGTGGTATGATTGGTGTTTTAACGCAGGAGGTCCCGTTGGTTATGTGAGATACCCATTCGTTGTTGATGGTACCCCTAACGACACCTTTTATATTATTTGGTGTTGGAAGGGTGAATACTGGAACCTCGGCGCAGGTGCAGAAATTGGAATTTACTACAACGAAGACTCGGTACAAGCAGAGCAAGGGTACTATAAGATTGAACCGGAAAATCTTAAATTAAATATCTTAATGAATGTTGACTATCTTAATGAAAAAAATGTGCTTGAGCATTTAACAACGAATTTCAGCCAAACCAACTGGTGGGTTACATCATTTACACCTCGTATTCAAAGACCTGTATTAAGCAAGTTGCAGGTAGCATTGGAAGTTAACTTTGCTCCAAGCGTATCATATCAGAATAGTGCCGCGACACTGTGGAACTCATTCTACAGCACATGGAATCTTAAGGTAAATACAGGTGAGGAACAAAACTTAAGTTGGGGGCCCATTATTCGTCTTACAAATCATAATTATTGCGGCGAAGTTCCATGTGTTTGTTCTGCTGGTGGAGGTAATATTCAACCTTGTTGTAAGCATACTGACAATTTGTATAATATCAATTATTAAAGGAGCTGTACTATGAAGAATTTTATTATTTGGTTTCTTGCTTTTCTGCTAACATTTTTTCCCAATTGGGGATCAGTGCAATATGAGTATCTTCAACTAACAAATCATACAGATATCGCTGCGCCAAAAATCATTGATGCCATGAAGAAAAAGGACATAGATACGCTGGAAGGGATGATGTGCCTTAACATCAAGCAAAATACGGAAAACCTACACGTGAAAATAGGTGAATTGATTGAATCAATTGATGGGGAGATCATTGAGATTACGAGGGAAATTAGCAACGGCAGTTATATTGGAAAACAGCAGGATGGCAGAAGCTTAATTCAAGCTGGTATGGGTTTTCATATCAGAACATCAACATCGGTGGGTACTTATTACCTTGGTGTTATGTGGGAAACTGCAAATAATTTTGAATCAAAAGAAACCGGAATTCGCAATATAGGCTTGCTTGATCCTAATGGTTATTTGTTATCAAGAATATACGCGACCGAGGGAATTGGCGAATGGCATGATTAAGCTACGTTCCCCAAGCATCCGCGAGGGTGCTTGGGGAAGCATCAACTATTAAAGGAGTTCAACTATGAAAAATTTTATCATTGGGCTGCTGGCTTTTTTGCTCACTTTTTTTCCAAATTGCAATCCACTGTATTATGAGTATCTTCAATTGACAAATCATACTAATATTGCTGCGCCAAAAATTATTGAAGCGGTAAAAGAAAGGGACGTTGACGCTCTGGAAGCGATGATGTGCCTTAACATCAAGCAAAATACAGAAAATCTTCACGCAAGAATAGGTGAGTTGCTTGATGCGATTGATGGTGAGATTATTGAAATCACATACAAGCCAAGCGGTTTTAGTTATATTGGAAACGAACAGGATGGCAGAAGTTTAATTCAATCCGGTATGGTTTTTAATATTAAAACATCAACATCAGCTGGCACATATTGTCTATATGTTATGTGGGAAACCGCCAATAATTTCGAACCGAAAGAAACCGGAATTCGCAGCATAGGCTTACAGGATCCGGGTGGCTATTCGTTAGCAAGTATAAACGCAACCGAAGGTATTGGAGAAATGCATGATTAAGCGATAAACACGGCTCCACCGAACTTGTTGCTTAGAGGAGCATAAACTATTTAAAGAGGAGCAACTTAAAGAGGAGCAACTTTTGAAAAAGATATGTTGTGGATTGATTTGCATGTGGATGGTTTTTACATTTGCCGCCTGCGGCAAAAGGGAAGTATCATCGACCCTTTATAAAGAGGATACAACTTCCCAACAGCAGCAAAGCTCCGCGTCATCTTCCGCTCCGGCAGAGACAAATTCGTTTGCCTCTGCTACACAGGCATCAGAAAAGTCCGCATATTTTTGCTGGGTTATGGAATTAGGTGCCGAGGACCCTGTCATTACTCCGATACCGGATATCGATGTAGAAAAATTCAATGCGTTGGCGGAGTTTTATGAGCGTAATGCCTATGACGCTGTCGGTTCCAATATTGGTGTCGATACACGCCGTATACCCTATACTGCCAGACTTGAGCCGGAAATCCGCTTTGGCTTGGAAGAAAGCGACGGGGTTGCCTTAAAAGGCGCGGCGGGCTTACACATATGGGAAGGCAAGCTTGTGCTGGAATGGTATACTTCCGGCGATGATTACATGGTGGCTGTGGATGTGCCGGATGACTTATCACATTATTTTATAGGGATTGTGAATGCATTAGCACTAGATTAGAAAACGTGAAACACTGTACTGTTTTGGGATTCAAATCACATTCCGTTGAACGAAACACATCATTAAATTCCACATTGATTCAGCAGACGCAACTTTTAGCTGCGTCTGCTTTTTTAGGTATGCCCGGCATAGACGATAGCTTAACTTATTCACAAGGATTCAAACCGGTACCCTTGCCCCTTTGCCCAGTCGATAATATCACCCAGCGCGGCGGCGTTGTCGCTGGAAACGGCGTGCAGCAGG
>CAZKMY010000104.1:0-2684 GCA_964554085.1 uncultured Pseudomonadales bacterium | reverse complement strand
GATGAGGGGGTAATGCGTACAGCCGAGTATGGCGGTTGTGGGTGGGTTTTGAGCGAGAGATTGGAGGTATAAGTCGATGACTTTTTCCAAAATAGGACCAGTGGTAATCCCCTCTTCGATAAGGGGAACAAATAAGGGGCAGGCAATGGCGCTAATTTTGGTTTGAGGAGAGTTGACAAGGATTGCGTTTGCAAATGATTTACTTTGAATAGTTGCACGAGTACCCAGAATGGCAATGTCTGACGTCTGAGATGAAATGACTGTCTTGGCGGCGGGCTGGATGACTCCTATGATAGGAATTTGGGGAAATTGTTTCTGGAGCGATTCAAGGGCGACGGAAGAGGCAGTGGCGCAGGCAACCACAATGGCTTTTACTTGCCGGTCGATAAGAAATTGTACAAGCTTGGAACTGAATTGGGTGACTGTCTCAGGACTGCGGTTGCCGTAGGGTACTCGGGCGGTATCACCGATATAAACGGTGGATTCATTCGGAAGAAGTTGATGGATTTCTTTAGTGACGGTGAGGCCACCTAATCCAGAGTCAAAGATGCCAATTGGACGGTTATGAGACATACGATTTAGTGTATCATGTGGGGTATTAATCGATGGAGGAAAATCTCATGTCTCGAATTGTTGTCAAAACTGCAAATGGTCCCCTACAAGTAGGTGATAAGTTTATTTGCCAGTGCGGTCTGTCAAAGAATCAACCGTTTTGTGATGCGTCACACAAGAAAACAGAGGATGAAAACAAGGATGAAACCTATTTGTACACTGAAGAAAGTCGACAAGTAGTGCACGAAATCTCTGTGGGAGATGATGGGTGCTGCTGTTGTGAAGGTGGCGGCTGTCAGTGTGGTGATGAATGTAAGTGTGGTGATGAAAAAGATAGTGAGAAGAAATAGATACAAAAAGCCCCGAGTTTGACCCGGGGCGTTTTGTATATGGATTTGGGGGTTAGTTAGTTTCTAGTAGTCCCTCAAGTTCTGCGTGGATGAGCTCTTCTGCTTGAGGATCAATCCATTTGAGATGCTTACCTACCGGCAGATACCAATCACAGAGACGAAGCATACTTTTAGATTGAGGTGAACGGTGTTTTTCAAACCATTCAAAGTTGACTAAAATTTTCTTTAGATGGGCATAGCTATCGCCTCTTAACCATTTATTTCTATGCGCATAATCGATCAGTTGGCGCAGGGTATAGATTGAGTGGTATGGTTTGATTTTTATCTTTGAGATGTCGTCATGATTGTAGGTGATGGTGAAGGTTCGGGGGAAATTTGGGCCAACCAGTACATTTGCTATTTGATGTTTTTGGCGAGCTTCTTGGTCAAAGAGCGCTGTCTCAAACGTGGCGAATGAAAGGGTTGGTGATGATAGGGTGACGACATACTTTCCACTCTCAGGTTTGGGAAGAGCAAGTGTGCGGTTTGAAGGACTTGGGCCGCCTGTTCCGTCAGTTATTCCCCCATCAAGATAGTAGGTGTCGTCGGACAGCTGTATTGGTTGCCCATCCTTGGTGACGGTGAAGGAATTGGCACTTTCTGTCATAAACCATAAGTAGCTGAGATCAGTATTTGAGGGTTTGAACTGAATCATACTGATGGCTGGTTTTCCAGAATAGCTGGCTTCAAGGGTGACTCCACTAGATGTGGATGAGAGAGGATCATTGAGAAGGATATGATGATCTGGATTGGTATATCCTTTGGCCACAACAAAGTGATAGCCATCATCGTCGGTTGTGGAAGTTCCCCTCCCCGCCATTTGCACTTTGAGGATGCTTGAATGACTGGCATCCAGCCATTGCATTAAACCATTATGGTTGTATGACAAGTATGAGTATTCAAGATCTTTTGTGTCTGCAGGAACTTTGCCGGCCACCTTTGTGTCATGTGCATATTGGGTGATGGCGGACCAGTTGACTACACCCCATTTGTTGTACCCGGATGCATTCTTTATTAGGTAAGTATTGAGATTCTTTGGATTTGTTTCTTGATTGTCTGGACCTACGACATATCCGTTATCTCTTAGAATCATGGCTGCCGAGGTCAATGCGCAGCCCCACCTTCCAATGGTGCCACTCTTACCTGCCCACCATTGAGAGTGATCGTATTTAGTATTTTTCCAGAGAGGATCTAATTGAGAGAAAAATGGGGTGTTAAGAACGTAATCAAGGGGTTTTGGTGGTTCGGATAAATCAGTAACGACAATGTTGTCAAAGTAGACTTCGGATAAAGCAATACCTGATCCAATTCGTATTCCAATTTTCCCGTGCATTAATGGGTCTGGATATGGATCGTCAAAATCAAAAATATTTGTGTATGAATCGTCTCCATCTTTCTTATAATCAATGGTGATATGTATTCCCTTTGCAGTAATTCTCCAGTGGTAGAGCTGTCCATTTTGGATGTTAATTGTTTGGATTGGAGATAGAACAAGAGTGACTCCAATTCTAGTAATTAATATTTTAGATTCAGACACATGTAGTTCATACCATTTACCAGTTGTTGACGAGCCAGTCGGACTGTTATATCGGAAAATGAAGTTCTTATCGTAGCCACTTTTTGGAAGCATATCGAATTCTATAGAATAGTCTGTCCAGCTTTCATCTCCAAAGAGACTATTTTCCACTGTAAAGGGCGATGTTACTTTGAGTCCATACATTAAGCGTGATTTCCCTTGGATGA
>CAZKMY010000103.1:0-2694 GCA_964554085.1 uncultured Pseudomonadales bacterium | reverse complement strand
CGGATGGATCACCTCCTTTCTAAGGAGATTTGGCATCTGAAGTCACGATCAGATTATAGCCATCCCAGAGTAATCTGGGAGAATTTCAAACAACTCAATTGTTGGAATTCAATCTTCCTACCACATCTTAGGCTTTTTAAGATTAATTTATGGAAAAATATAGCCTCCTACGCGTAAAGCTACGGCGGCCGAAGACGAATTCGTTTGTTAGAGAACTAACACAATATCCCCGAGTCAGACTCGGGGTTTTTTGTAGGGTAGAATGAGACCATGAGAGTTTTAGGAATAGATCCAGGGACTGGACGAATGGGATGGAGTATTGTTGAAGGCAACAGCGCCAAACAACAACTTGTGGCGTGCGGATGTTTTGAAACAAGCAAGAAACAAGACACAAGTAACAAGAAACAAGAAAAGGATGATTCGGGAAGAAGATTGGCTGAATTACATAACAAACTTGAGGAAGTTTTGGGTGAATTTAAACCGGAAGTGGCTGCGATAGAAGATTTGTTTTTCTTTAAGAATGCTAAGACAGTTATTAAAGTGGCGGAAGCTCGAGGGATGGTGCTGACTCTGATGACTCTCCGGGGGATGGAAGTGTTCAATTACACCCCACTCCAGGTAAAGCAGACGATTACGGGGTATGGGAGAGCGGAGAAGCAGCAGGTGGAACTGATGGTGAAATCAATGTTAAAAATCAAAGCAAAAATTCGTCCAGATGATGCAGCTGATGCAGTGGCGATTGGATTAACCCACTTAATCTTTAATCAAAGTCTTAGATGATGAGGATGACCCCACTTCGCCAAGGCTTCGCGGGGCACAGTGCCGCTGACGCCGTGGCTATCGGCCTCACTCACCTCATTTTCAATCAAGCTTTAAGAAAATAACAATTGTTCTTCCAGAAAATTAATCAAACATGGTTTTGGTAGATGATGATGGTTTGAATTGGATTTTTTCGAGAATTGATTGTATTTCTGCACGAGTCGCTTGATTATTTGCTTTAATGGTTATCCATCCAATTTCAGTTATATTTTTGTATTCGCTACCTTTGTGTTGGCAAACATCGGCTTCAATTGAATTAGAGTCAATTCTCCATTGAGCAGGCTTATTGAGCTGAATGTAATTGGGGATTTTATAACCCATACCATCAAAGGTGTTGTAATCTAACTCGTCAGGGTACAGACATCGACCACCACCACCGGCGCCTTGGACTATTTTTATGGAACTGTTATTGTTATTAGTCAATGTAACTATAAGAGATTTTGAATCTTCTTGAGAATATTCTTCTTTTAGAGTCCACGAAGGAGGATAGGATAAAGTAAATGGACTAAAATCATCACTCACTTCTTTTGAAGTATAAATAGTGTCTTTGGAAGTGACTAAAGAAGTGGGGTTGGAAAGTTTGAAGGTGGAGAGGATTTGGTTTGCTAAGGATTGACGTTTTGGATCGTTGGTTACATATATTTCTATATATTCTTTTGACGGAGTAGAAATAAGATAAATATCAAACTTTGAATTAGGAATAATGACTTTTATGGCATCAACACCATTGATTTTGGTAGTGCTTGTGGTTCCCATTGAATATGTTGGTTTTTCCTGAAAAACTTCGATATTAATAATTCTATCCAGATAAGATTCAGATGAGTCTTGTTGATAGATATATATGTTTTCATCTGTTGGTCTGGCTTCTTGTATTCCAGCTCCAGCAGCCATTACCTGCGTAGTGAATGTTGATGGGAATTTTATAGAGTAATTAAGGGTGGTATTTGTGTATGTTTTCCAGTTGGCAGTGGAGTCCTCCTTCTCTGCCGATTTGGCGGATTTGGGGGACGAAGTCGGGGAAGGGGGTACTTTAATGACCTGTTTATTGAGTTGATAGTTTTGATAACCGAAGTATCCAGCGGCGCCAAGAGCGAGGACGCAAATACTGACAAGCACAGGAACTAAAGGAGAACGGCGTGAAGTGGTGAGAGGTGTTTGAGTAAGCTGAATATCTTGAGGTGGGTTGATTGGAAGCTGGGTATCAAGGGGTGTGTTTATTGGTTCGATCATATGATATTTTTCTTGGTATTTAATAGATATTATTTATTGAAGGGACAGTTGGATCCCATAAACGCTTTTATTCCTTCATCGAGTCCTGACTCACTTATCCAATCACAATAGGTCGTACTTGATCCTTCGGGAATAATCCATTCACCATTAACTTTTCCGATCAGGAGAAATGATCCGCCAGGAGCATCATTAATGAAATATGAACAAGTGAATTTATCGTTATGATTACCCAATGGGGAACAATCGGTAATTTTAATCTCATCGCGTTTATTACCTGTCAAAACTAAGTGGTCAAAGGCTTTAGCCTTGACTTCAGCGGCGGAAGGAAGCTTTGTGGAGGTAGTGGGTTTGTTAGCCCCAGGCTGATCACTAAAGCGAAAGGTGGAGAGAATTTGGTCAAAGACGGCTTCGTCTTTTGATCCCGATACCTTCATTGAGATATTGAAGCCCGTATATCTTGATCCAGTGAGATTAACTAGTGCGCCAACATAACCTTCTCCTGGGGTTCCCGTCACTGGTCCAAGCATTACTTCTTCAGTGTTGTTGGGAGCTCTATCCTTGCCAACAATTTTGAGGAAAGTGACACCTGAAGCATTTGTCATTTCTGTGACTAATTTGGCATCAATCGGATAATCTCCAGCATTA
>CAZKMY010000102.1:0-2723 GCA_964554085.1 uncultured Pseudomonadales bacterium | reverse complement strand
TGGAACAGGGTTTTACCTCCGGAATGCTCTTTGGACGGATCATCCACGGGCGTGGAACTGGCGCAGTGCGCCAGGCCGTGCGCGACCTGCTCAATCATTCATCTTATGTTCATCGCTGGGAAAATGGTGGGGAAAAAGAAGGCGGGGACGGCGTTAGCGTGGTTTTCTTCCATCCCAATAAATAAAAAAAGGATCGCCACTAATTTGCTCCCTAGCTTACTGGCGATCCTTCTGCGCCGGTCCCCTGAGGTCGGTGCCAGTTGGATAACATATATGTAATATTCTAATAGATTTCGTTCACTTGTCAACGATTATTTTGTTAACATTCTCAGAATCTTTCAACTCACTTTTTTCCAGCCCATTCTGATATACTTGTACTCCAATTGAAGTGGGAAACATAAATAAATGATCTGATCCATTGACCAACTCCGACTGTGCTATTCACCTGGCGTTTATGACTCCAGGCTGGCACGGCGTTGGTCTGCACCTTAACAGAAAGGATTCGGTCATGAATATCGTTAATCTCCACGCTTGTATCCACGTTTTCGATCCCCAGCAAGCTCGCTATCTCAAATCTTCCGCGAGTTATCTTCACAAAGCTCTCGGGACCGCCTATGCCCATCTTACGCGGGCTCAAATTCTCGCCCAGATCACCTGGAAACCTTGCCAATCATCCACCTGCAAAGTGCGGTGCTGCAAGGACCACTTGCACCTTATCGGCAGCTAACTTAACAACTCCCCTTCAAGCAGACCAATGAAGGAAACGAAAAGCCTCTCAGTTTTCTGAGAGGCTTTTCTCTTGCCGAAGGTGGGAATCGAACCCACATACCCGAAGGTACACGATTTTGAGTCGTGCGCGTCTGCCTGTTCCGCCACTCCGGCTCGTTGCAGTAGTATACTCGCAATTCCCTTCGCCGGTCAAGCAAACACCAATCTTTATTCAAAAAAAATGCCCTTCCAAAGTTGGGAGGGCATCAGTCAGATACATCGGATTTAATTTGGCGTATACACCATGAAGTTATCAAATTCGAGGACAACCGGGAGCTCTTCATAAGATCCCGTAACCACCCCGACGTCCCCTGTTGCCAATTCACTGTCATTGACCCGCGCCATTAACTGCTCGTCAATGTAAATGGAAAGTTCCGTGCCAATGCAGCTGATCGCCACCTTGTGATAATTCTCAGATAAGTCGGTGTCCACAAATTCATTGAACAGCGCAGTCCAGGTTCCGTCTATCTTTTTGTAAACATTCACATAGCTATCATTGCCAAAGCTCAGACTGTAATAATTGTCCTCGTCCTGGTATCGGCAAACCAAACCCATGTCGTTCTCAAGCGCATCTCCCACACTGTAGACGTCCGCTTGCACGACGACATCGCTCAGATCCAAATTATTTGTGGGTGAAGTGGCTGTTAGCAGCGTATCGTTGAAATTAAAAGCAAATCTGCCATTGCGCCACTCGGTAACCACTCCCGTCTCATCAAAAATCATCCAGTTTCCTGCACTGGGCGTCTCAAAGTCGTCTGAATAATTCACCACCCAATCATTTGCCAGGTCAGGAAAAACGTCTTCTTCCACAACCGGCCCGGGAGTGTAGTTGGTTGTAAAGTCTCCGATAGCTTCATAAACGGTGAAATTATCAAAATCGACCGTCACTTGCGGATCATCATAACTTCCAATGATCAAACCGGCGTCACCAAATGCCAGGTCGCTATCGCGTACATCAGCCCCTAATTTACCATTGACGTAAAGAACCAGGCGATCACCGATACAAAAACCCTGGAGTTGGTTACTGACAGGGTCAACCATGGCGTCAATGAATTCGCCAAAAAGGGAGGTTTGCTCACCCTGATAGACCTTCATAATTTCGACCCAACCATCATTTCCGACTGTGAGCATGTAGAAGTTTTCATCGTCCGCGTAGCGGCACATCATGCCCTGGTTATTTTCGACCGATCCGCTGACCAATTCGGTGTCAAGCTCCATGATAATGTTGTCTCGTGTTATTTTGTTTGATTCCGACCACACCATCCAATTTTCTGAGTTCAGGTACATGCGGTAGGCACCTTCAAACAAGTCCGCGCCAAATTCCGCGTCGTCGCTCGTATTCCACATGCCTGTTTGATCAAAAGTCTCACTAAGCAGTTTCTCACCAACTGTCACAGTGCCTGCCAACTCGGCGGGTATTGCCGGCAGATTAGTTTCTGGAAGCGCATCCGTAGGGGTAGGCTCAATAGTGGCAGTGGGTGCCGCTTCGGTCGGCTGTGTTGTGGGTTGGATCGGTTTGGGAGTTGCGGTTGGATCATTTTTTACCAACCTCGGCATCGAACATGCGCTCAAACCCAGCATCAACACGATACTAATCAAGATGATCTTCTTTTTCATTTTTCCTCCAGACCTTGTAAGGGGATGGCTTTTTTCAATTTTACCATTCGGAAAAATGGATTTGCTTTTCCAACGTTAAACAGACAACTATTTGTTTGTTGTAGAATGAACTGGTCAACCGCTGGGGTATAATCCAGTATTATCTTTTTGGAGTCACCATGCAACTTGGAATTATTGGCCTGCCCCAATCAGGCAAAACCACTCTCTATAAAGCGCTAACCCGTGCCGACATTGCCACGGATATGTCCACCGGTCAGATGGAAGTTCACACTTCCGTAGTGGATGTACCTGACCCGCGGGTGGATCAACTCTGCGATATCTACAAGCCCAAGAAGATC
>CAZKMY010000101.1:261-2732 GCA_964554085.1 uncultured Pseudomonadales bacterium | reverse complement strand
TTCGAGTGACATTCAGTAGAAACTTATTGAGAGGCGGCGAGTACTCAGTTTCATTTTCATTAAATACCGGGACTAATGTTCACTGCGATTTATGGAAGGACGTCATAAGGCTTCATGTAAACGACACCGACCTCGGTCAGTACTTGGCTTTGTCTCCGGTCATATCTGAAGGCGTGTGGAGTGTCTCACGAGACTAACGGCAATGTCTATTGTAAATTCTCTGATAAGGCATGTATACGCGGTTTTGCATTATGGTGATTACCTGAAATCGATAAGATTCTTGCAAGATCGATATCATTGGTCACACAAGAAATTCCCCTACACCTGGTTAGATGATAAGTACTTCCTGGAGTATTACTTTTATAAAAAAAAGGGTTACAGGATTGACTTCAAACATCCTGCAACTTTTAATGAGAAACTGAATTGGATGAAACTTTATTACAGAGACCCAATCTATGGTCAACTCTCAGATAAATGGAGTGTTCGTGAGTACATCAGCCAAAGAATTGGTTCCGAGCACCTAAAACCCCTCATTGGTGTGTATGACGCAGTTGAGGAGATAAACTGGCAAGATTTACCTGAAAAGTTTGTTATAAAAACGACACATGGTAGCGGCTGGAACATTATTTGTGATGACATAGACCAATTTTCACAGGCTGACGCTATAGAAAAAGTGAACAATTGGATGGCGCTAAACTTCTATCAGCAACTTCGCGAATGGCAATATAAGCACATAACCCCTCGAATCATCATCGAACCGTATTTGGAAGGTGAGAGAGATTTGGGGTTGGTAGAATACCAGTTTTATTGTTTCGATGGTATTGTTCGGTTTATTCAGGTTGATGTTGATTGTAACAAGAATCATTCAAGACTATTTTTTTCGCCAATGTGGCAAAAGATGCCGTTCGAAATCGTTCGGTTTCCGACATTCACGGGATCTCTTGAGAAACCACAGCAATTGGACGAAGCTCTGGACCTCGCTGAAAAATTGACAAAAGGTTTCCCTTTTTGTCGGGTTGATCTGCACATCATAGATGGGCACATTTACATTAGTGAAATGACGCTCATGCCGGCAGGAGGTTATATGAAATTCGATCCTCCTGAGTATGATTTACATATCGGAAGCATGTTAACGCTTAAGCCAAAAATAAAATTTCCTATAATTGGAAGAGATGATGATCATTCATAAACCAGAAAAAGGCTTGTCTGACAGCTTGGTCGAATTCCGATGTAGGATTGACTCTTCACAAGGGACAAAGCTACTTTGGTATAGAATAGATCAAACGTTTGGTGATTTCCTGACGGATTTGTGTGATGCCCCGCTGGTGGCTCTAATTCTTCCAGCAATGGCGCTTGGGGAAGACATAAGCATTTTGGGGAAGGTGTCTGAAAGGCTTTATTATCAATTGTCAGGTCCTTATCAACACGTTTTGAAGCAAGTTATTCCTTTCCTCAACATTGTTAATATAACTGCCGAGGATCTCCAAAACACAGCAGTACGTTCACCTGGTGTTGCCACGGGTTTTTCAGGTGGAATCGATTCGTTTTCTGTTTTGGCTGATCATTTTTTCTCTGATGCGCCCCAAGGCTTCAAAATCACACATCTGCTTTACAACAATGTAGGTTCACATTTCCAAAGAGGCGAACAATTATTTGAGAAACGGTACGCAAGATTGAAACCAGTAGCTGAAAACATTGGTCTGCCATTTATAAAAGTAAATTCAAATCTTGATTCATTCTATCCTGACACAAAGGTTAAAAATTTAGGCTTTGCGCAAACTCACACACTCCGCAATGCTTCAGTGCCACTTGTTTTACAAGGAGGTATCGGTCGGTTTCTGTACTCCACCGATTATGATAATAAAGATGTGTACATCCGTGCTTCAACCGAAATTGCGCATATCAATCCAATCACATTGGCATCGATTTCAACGGAGGCTGTCGACATGTTATCGGTCGGGGGAGAGTATTCCAGAGTTGACAAAACTATAAAAGTTGCTGAGATTCCTGAATCCTACGACTCACTTGATGTGTGCTGGATGGCGAGAGGCGATGGAAGCAATTGTTCAAAATGCCCTAAATGCACGCGTACACTTCTCACATTCGAGGTTGCAGGGGTTCTGACCCGTTATGCTAACGCTTTCAATCTCAGGACATATCAAAAAGAAAAGGTCAGTGTCTTAGCTCAAATCATCAGGAATTCAAACCCCGTTTTTCTGTTCAAACCTAAGACAAATGTGTTTACTGAATATGATGAAGAAATTGCTCAGTTTGCAAAAAGCCGCAATTATAAGTTCCCAAAGAGGACTTACATAATTGCATGGTTAGAATATCTCCACTTTCCTCGTTTTGTAATTCGCTTTGTCATGGATTTTTTTCATCTGAAGGATCGAATATCCAATCGTTTAACTCGTCACTCATAGCGAAGGTTCTATCTGGACAAAAGCATCCAGTATCCGCTTTTTTTTATG
>CAZKMY010000101.1:0-251 GCA_964554085.1 uncultured Pseudomonadales bacterium | reverse complement strand
TAACTATTCCAGTTTTCGGAGTAAGTACACTCTGGCCGAATAATTTACATTGCGTCTTTATAACGGGAACAGAGATTTTTGTTCAAACACTCCATTATTTGGCACAGCTTCAAATCGCTTGGAATTGGATTTGGGCAGCATATTCGTAATTGTCAGCATGTAAGTTAGTTTTCTAATTCTGAGAACGTTTATAGGTGTAAAAAAGTAACTCGAGCAACCTGCAAATACCACACAGCCAGACTATGTGTGAT
>CAZKMY010000100.1:1412-2895 GCA_964554085.1 uncultured Pseudomonadales bacterium | reverse complement strand
CTGGGATCATCTACGTTCGCAGCTGAACTCCCAGTAGACACGGTTGAAGTTCCTACGGATGATCCTGTTGTTGAAGACCCATCTTTCTGTTTATTATCATTATTATTTGTGAATCACTTCCTGATTCTGAAGGTTTAATTAATGGATTGTTAACATTTAAATTTTTGTATACATAATATGTAGCCGAGGATTCAGCCTCATTACCTGCATAATCGAAGGCTTTTATTTTTACTACATATGTTCCAAGTGGTAGGAGGAGAGGTAACTTTATTTGTGAAGTCCATTTGTCATTATAGTGATTGAAAACAGTTTTGGAACCATTTTCGAAATATGCATGAATTTCTTTCACATCAGGCGAGGATTCTACAATAATTGATGTAGCTGGCCTGTTAAAATCAATATATTTAAATTTATTCGGAGTTATTATGGCAGTTATATTAGGTGGGGTGTTGTCTATTGTTAAATCTATTGTTTTGGTGATTTGGTTACCCACATCGTCGGTAGCTGTTATTATGGTTGAATAAGTTCCATCGGGAAGTTTTGGAATAATGGTTTCCACATTCCAAATACCAGAGTTTCTACTCCAGTTATTGATCCAAGAAGTCCAATTCAGGTTTAAAGTTTGTCCAAAAATATTTACTGTGACTATACTCGCATCATCTGGCTCGAAACGTGATGAAGTGATACATGAAATTTTAAGTACATCCCCTGATTTTATAGGATTAGGAATAGAAACTGAAATAATAGGTGGGGTGTTGTCTAAAGTGAATCCCGCATATCTAACTACATTCATTATAGTAGTTTTGTCTGGAGAAAACCAGTTAATTTCGTATAAACACTTAATATATAGGTATTTGTACCCTTCTTCTGTATGGGGGACGATGTAATTAAGGGTCCATGATCCATTGTCCTGTTTTTCAAGATCCATGTCTCCAAGGAGAGTTGATAAACAAACTTTCCATGGATCTGGAATGACATTAACTGTTAGAACTAAAGTATCTCCGGACTTTACTTTAGAGGAAATGGTGAAATTTATTGTGGGGCTTATTTTTCTGACAGTGAAATTTATTGTTTGTGTTCCTTGGTTTCCGGACCAATCCTGAGCGGTTAATAAAGCAGTGTAATTTCCTTCTTCTAACCAGCTGGAATACTTAGCCGCCCATGATCCATCTTCCTGGCGATATAGAGCATACACTTTATTTAATACTGATGCTGTAACACTGATTGTATCATTATCGGTTAAAGTAAGGAAATGGATCCAAGGAGTGCTTGGAAATTTTCCATACATCATATCACAATGAGTTACATTTCCAGAAACTGAGGGTGCCTGGTTGTCCAATGGGTTGAAAAGATTAAAACTTAGTGAAAGAGTATTTTGGTTACCAGCTTTATCTGTTGCCGTTAATATGATGGGATAATTACCATTTGAGGCATATGGTGTGCAATATTCAAGAATCCAATTACCATCATCTTGTTTAACCAT
>CAZKMY010000100.1:0-1402 GCA_964554085.1 uncultured Pseudomonadales bacterium | reverse complement strand
GCTTGATCCAAGATTAAAGCTGATATGAGTTCTGTATCAGAACCAGAAATGGCATTTATGATTAAATTATCATTTGTTTTCACAGTATCGGGAGTTACTGAACCTGATAATACAGGGGGTGTATTATCCACTGTGAAGTAGAGGTTGGTTGTATTTTGATTCCCTGCTTTATCAGTTGCTGTTAGGATAATGTTATAGGTTCCATCAGGAATGTTTGGAATTAAGTAAGAAAGATTCCATCCGGTAGCTTGTTGGTTTAGATTAAATGTTTCCCCATTAATTAAAGCTGTCACGCTTATGGTATCGGAAGTGGTTAGTGCATCAACAGAAATGTAATCGCCAGATTTAACTAAATCTGGTGTAATTATGCCTGAAATCGTGGGAGGTGTGTTATCCACGACAAATCCGAGTGAAACATTTCTTTGATTCCCTGCATTGTCAATTACATGTATTTCAACAGGATAAAAACCATTGGCAAGTTGGGGAACGAGATAACTTAAGAACCAAACACCATTACTTCCTTTGGTCAAAGAATAGGAATTATCAAGAATACTAGCAAAAACACCTACAGTATTGGGATTGGAACTAACTTGGATAGTGATGATATCACCAGATTTTGTTGAATCTGGATTGATATTGGCGGTTAGTGGATAATTTTCACTGTACACAAAGATGTCTTTACAGTTATTGGTGTCGTTTGATATAAGTTCGGATGAAATGGAGCTGAATGCTACTGTATGTCCGTCAGCACTGATTGTTGGTTGGTAACTACTATAAAATGATGTTTCTCCTGTGGAACTGGATATTATTTTTATATTTTTGGAAAATTGGTCATATATATATATACATCCATCCATCTATCAAGTGTGTCACTGATCATGTGATTTGCACTTGAAACTGCTACGTAACGACCATCAGCACTTAGTGATGGTTCAATTGTCATGGAATTTGGTTCTCCATTCCATGAGAGTTTTATTTCTTCTATAGTTTTAGATAGGATGTTGTAAATAAAAAGGCTCCCGCTGCCTATTGTGAAGGCCAAGTATGATCCATCAGCACTAATTGAAGGATGATAAAAGCTAAAATAAGGTCCTCCAAGATATGAGTCATCAACCTTTTCCAAAGAACTGGAATTTCTGTTGTAAATGAATAATCCAGAATAGTTGTTTGTGTCCCCTTCAACAAGATTGTTTGCATCAGAAATAAAAGCAATTAAATTACCGTTACCATTTATGGTTGGATTTTTGCTGTGGTCATTTGCTTCATTACCCATGTTTGAAACAGTTAATCGAGTAATTTTGCCGGTATTATTATCATACAAGAAAATGTCACATTTATCATTATTGTCATTGGCCACTAAGTTTGTTGCATATGAACTAAAAACTATAAAACGTCCATCTGA
>CAZKMY010000099.1:0-2920 GCA_964554085.1 uncultured Pseudomonadales bacterium | reverse complement strand
GATAAATATGATTGACCATACAGAACTTTTTGAGCAACGGAGATGGGGACAAAGATGATGTCATCAGTGCTGCCCATACCACTACTTCCCTTACTGGCAGTGACGCCAATAATGGTCATGACTTGTTCGCCAATACGGATTGTTTTCCCTACCACGTTGGCGGTAGTACTGCCATATAAATCTTCTACTACCCCTGGACCAATGACTGCAACCCTATTCAGGCTGTTAATTTGATTTTGAGTAATGAAACTACCTGTATCTACTTTTAGGTTGTTGACGGTCGTGTAGGCAGGGGTGACGCCATATACCTGACTATTGGTATTATTACTGCCGGCGATGACCTGGCTGTTACCAGAAACGATGGGAGCAACGGCAGTAATGAGAGATGAAAGTTTGGTCTTGATGGCAGTAGCATCATCCATGGTTAGGGTGGTCCGTCCACCCATCGCGCTTCGGACACCTCCAGACATAACTGCGCCCGGTTGAATGGTAAGCAAGTTTGATCCTAACGATTGAATATTGCTGGTAATACTTGCTTGGGAAGCTTTTCCTAGTGACATGAGAGCGATCATGCTGCCAATGCCAATAACTACCCCCAACATAGCAAGACCCGTTCTCACTTTATTAACGGTAAGGGTATTGCGACTTTCTTCAAAAACTTCAAATATGTTCATAGCTGTTTAATCTTTTCGTTGTTTTTGTTTTTTATCACCAACTAATTTGCCGTCGCGAACCATGAGAACGCGGTTGGCATAGGCAGCAATATCAGCTTCGTGAGTAATCAAAATGATGGTGTGACCTTTTTTATGAAGCTCCTGAAAAGTGTCCATGATTTCTTCAACATGTTTGCCGGAAATGTTGCCCGTGGGTTCATCTGCCAACACAATTGCAGGATCCATGGTAAGGGCGCGGGCAATAGCCACCCGCTGTTGCTGGCCACCGGAGAGTTGGTTTGGAGCATGATCCATTCGATCGCTTAAGCCCACCATGTCTAGCAGCTCTTTGGCCCTGGGTTCGCGTTTTTCTTTGGGAATATCGCCATACATCATGGGGACAATAACGTTGCGCAGAGCTGACGTGCGGGGAAGAAGATTGTATGACTGGAAAACGAACCCTATTTTTTTATTACGAATTTCTGCCAATTCATCATCAGAAAGCGCATTGACCGCTTTTCCGTCGAGGTAATAGGTACCTGATGATGGGGTGTCAAGTGCCCCAATGATGTGCATGAGCGTAGATTTACCTGAACCTGAAGGTCCAATGATGGCGACAAATTCACCTTTTTCGATGGTAAACGAAATGTCGTCTAGGGCAGTCGTTTTCACATCTTCACTCACCTGATACACCTTGGAAACGTGATCGATCTTTATAATTTCCATAGATTACCTTGAATGAGTTGTGCTAACACCTCTAACCGAACCGCCTCCTGGAGGGGCTCCACCACCCCCCATTTCCATCATGCCAAAGTTGCTCCGAGATGAACTCCCTAAACTCGTACTTGAACTTGATTTTGAACCAATGGTGGTGCCAGTAATCACTACATCCCCCTCGCTTAATCCAGAAGTTATTTCTGTATTAGTATCGTTGGCTATACCAATTTCAACTATTTTGTATTCAACTTTACCGTCTTTTAAGACTTTTACAATGGATTTACCATTGGGAGATTGCGTAATTGCTTCGGTGGGAACTGAAAGAATTCCTTCTTTATTCTGAAAGGTGATCACGGCAGTGACAGCCATATTGGTAAGCACGCTTGTATCGGCTTGGTCGAAGGTGATGAGGACAGGATATTGGGTGACACTACTACTGACAGAACCAACACGATCAACTGCTACAACTTTCCCAGTAAAAGTTTTTCCAGAAATACTTTCTATGGTCATGTTAGCAATCTGACCGACTTGAAGGTTGGGGATGTCAACTTCAGTCACATTAAATAAAGCTACTGGCTTTCCGCCCGTATTAATCGTGGCAACGGTTTGGCTACCTGCACCCCCACTATTGCTTTCACTGTAGGAGATGGTTAAGCCTTCGGCAAGGTTTAAACCGACAACCGTACCTGCAACAGGAGCGGTAATGGTGCTTTGGTACAGTTTGTAATTGTACTGCGCTTGGGACAAAGAGGCTTTGGCAGTAGTGACTGAATCAACTTGATTTTTGTAGTTGGCTTCAGCGGCCAGCCATTGATCCTGAGGAATCTGAAACTCAGTGAGTGTCCGGTATTCTGAGTTCGTATCTTCGAAATTGGTTTCTTTGGTTTTATCGATATAATTCTGCCATTGTTGGAACATGGTGGCCTGTTGACTGTATTCTGATGCAGCGGCTGAATTAACGCTGTTTTTGGCTTTGAGATAGGTGGCCCACGCATCAGCTTGATTATTCTTTCCTTCACTATCCAGGGTAATTTCGGCCAATTTATCACCAGCTTTTACGGTCTGACCGTCAGTGACATAGACTTTGCTCACAACACCACTGGCTTTGGTGGAGACGGAAATGAGATTGGAGAGTTCTACTGTACCGGATATGGTGAGGGATTTGGTGAGATTGCCTTTTTGCAATGTCTCAGTTTTATAACTCACTTTTTTGGCAGTTTTTGACCGGTAGATCCAGTATCCACCGCCTCCAACAATTGCCAAAAGCAGAAGCCCAAGAATAATCTTTTTCTTCTTGGACAATTTTTTAATTCCTATTGTCGTTTTCATAGATAACAAACTCCCTCAGATAACATCATGACAAATTATGGTGCCAGAATCTAGTTCTGCCTGGCAGGGTTTATGGTACGGAGGTAAGTTGAGAATAAGTTGAGAAAAACAAAGACCCCGCATGTTGCGGGGTCTTTGTTGCTATGGCAGATTGATACGGAATTGCTTATTTTGCTTCTGGTGGTTGGCCGTTGGGCTGACCAACTCGTTGACCACCTTCA
>CAZKMY010000098.1:0-2955 GCA_964554085.1 uncultured Pseudomonadales bacterium | reverse complement strand
TGTAACTATATTTCCGCTGACGGTAGCAGGCCCAGCCGTAACAGCAAAACTTACCGGAAGCCCGTGGTTGGTCGTTGCTGTGAGTGCGAATGGCGCGTCGGTGGTGAGATGGTCGCCCACAGGATTGAAGGTAATGTATTGATAAAGCAAGCCTCCCGTTTCGGGCTGACGGAGTATAATATTGTCGAATCCACTGGTATGCCCCAACGCGTGGATAAACATCTTGGTCCATTTTGCAGGGTCGGTTTTTGTTCCCGAGCCGGGCGTTAAACCAAGGTTGAGATCAGTGACTTCCTGCACCGGTACAAATGCGCCGTTCATTTCGGCCACAAAATAGGTGATACTTCCTGCGCCATCGTTGGCGTCGAGGTCGAGAAACAGTTTGTGGCGAAACCATCCTTCCAGCGAAGCATAAGGCCAGGTAAACGGGAACGTGGTGCCATTGGGCATAAAAAAGCTGACAATCTGTGGCAAAGCCTTGTTGCCCACATGAAAGCCAAAGCCGCCTTCGTTGGGTTCGATGTTGATAACCGTTTCGATGCCGGGCAGCAAGTAGCCGTTGTTGTTGGCGTCGTAGCCAAAGCCAAACAAAGTGCCCCACCATCCGTTGAAAACTGTTATTTCTATTTCGACCGGTCCGCCCTGCGAAAAATCAAACGGGAAGTCCTCCTGCGTTAACCGCGATGCTGTGCGCCCAACATTAGGGCCGCCATTCCCATAAAACAAGGCTTGTGTTCCGTCGGGAGCTACCGCGCCAAGCATGGAGTAGGCCACTTCGAGGTCGAATTCGGCACCAACGTTATTGGCAACGGTGGTCCAGTGATCCACGCCATTTAGGTTGCCAATTTCAAGATCGTTGAAATCATAAATGTGTTCGATAACCTGCGCCTGAAGGCCAAGCGCAAGAATCAGCGATAAAATAAGTGTAGTTAGTTTTCTCATAGGATTTAATTTTTTAGTTCTGGTATCATACTTTTCAATTTATAAAAGATCATTAGAAAAAAAATTACCAGCAAAAGTAGCAAGAGTTTCCATTGGTTCTTAAAATATTTTAGGATGTAGGGTCATTGGTGAAAATGTTAGCAGTACTTTTGCTTCATTGTTTAATCAAAAAAATAAAATATTATGAAAAGAACCATTACAATTACGCTAACTCTTTTTGTTTGCTTAGTTAGTTTTTCACAGAACACAATTTTTTCCTCAGGCTTTGAAGGCCCTGGCTTTGATGCCGGCTGGACCACCGGAATGACAACAAACATCAACCAAACGCCGTATGATTACCCAGGTGGATTAGACCCATGGGATATGTGGGATTTAACACAAGAACCACTCTATGTGCACTCAGGGTATTCTGCTGCCTACATTGGGGGAACACTCAACCTGGAAAACAAATATGACTGGTTGATGTCGCCACAATTTACCGTGCCAACCAATGCCAGAACAAGTGTTAATTACTGGATGTGGTATCATTCATCAACCCCGTCAAATTGGACCTGGCTGTACATTATGGTTTATGATGTAGCGGAAGATACGTGGGAGATGGGTGAATTGATATTGTATGAAATGAATGCACCTTTTCATTATATCGAAGAATACGCTTTTGACTTAACCCCGTGGATAGGGAAAGACGTTAAAGTTGCCTTTGCAAAAAGAGGAACCTACCAATTTGCTATGGATGATATCAGTTTTACTTTCATCGACGATGGGAATGATTTGGGAGTTGGTGCCATTCTTGCCCCTGACAATCAATATGGATGTACCTTAACTTCAGATGAAGAAATCAAAATAAGAATTGAAAATACCGGGACATTGGACGTAAGTACTTTTGACGTAACCTACATTATAAACAGTGCTATTCTGGTTACTGAAACTGTAAATGAAGAAATTAAAGCTGGAGAAACCTTGGATTATACTTTTACCGAAAAAGCCGATTTGTCAGTATTTGGAGACTACACCATTGATGTTGAAGTGATCGTTGAGGATGATCAGGATCCTGGTAATAATTTACGCACTACCCATGTCAAATCAAAAGATGCGGAAATAACAATTGAACTATTGACCGATTTTTATGAAAATGAAACTTCATGGAGAATTGTTGATGAAAACAATACGATAATTGCAACAAATGGAGCGCTTCAAAAAACAAGTTTACATACGGATCATGTTTGCGTTATGTCCACAGGTTGTTACACATTTACAATTTACGACACCTACGGTGATGGCATTAGCTTTGGCCCCACTCCCGGATATCTCAACGTTTATTATAATGGAGAAATAATAGGTGGTTTTAGCCAGGACGAATCAAATTTTGGCTTAGAATTTAAAATCGATTCAATAGGCGATGGATGTAGCGGTGTAAATATAAATTCTCCCTCCCGGGAAACTGTAAAGGCCTATCCAAATCCCGTAAGTAGCACTTTGTTCTTAGAGAATTTAGAGGAAGTGACCTCCGTTAAAATAATTGATATGCTCGGCAGAGAACATACGCTGCAAGCTGAAATCACTGGAAACAGAGTTTCCGTCGATTTTTCAAAGTTTGTTAATGGGCTTTATTTGGTTAAAGTTATTTCGAAAGATAACAATTACGATTCTTTCTTAATACAAAAAAGGTAGTGATTTTTTAGGTGGCTGTCTAATTTTCCCAAGTGTCAATGACCTCACCCCCGACCCCTCTCCAACTGGAGAGGGGAGCACTCTCGCATGAATTTGTGAGCTTTTTTCGAAACAGCAAATATGAAGGGGCAACCTAAAAATTGCGACACGCTGATTGCGCTGGGTCAGGAGTTATGTAGCTACAAAAAAGAATAACTGTTTTAATAAGGAGGGGAGCGGATAGATTACGCTCTCCTTTTTTTATCGGTATAACATCCGGACGCTTTCACTTTTTCGGCCTTCCCGTCCTGGCATAAAACTCAGCAACTGCATAAATATAATCCTGGTTGTTGGGCTCCAATT
>CAZKMY010000097.1:0-2986 GCA_964554085.1 uncultured Pseudomonadales bacterium | reverse complement strand
TACTGTAAGAACTTATCGGTCATCATTGGGAATGTTCTCCGGGTTCTTAAGCCAATACAAAGGCCTTACTCCGTTCAACCTGAGTGTTAATTGCTTCTCTGCAAACGTCTTGAACGAATGGATTATCTGGATGAAGACATCCACAGGAGCATCTTCTTCGACGTGCAACAACAGGATGGCGGCCATAAAGAGTCTACTCTTGTTCATGGGAGGTGAAGATATGGGGCTGGCATATCTTTATGATACTGCGAAAATACATGTAAAGCCCATCAATGAGCCACCGCGGGAGGTTAATAGCATCAGCAAGGAAGCAGTAAAAGCTCTTTTCCAAGAACCGGACCTGAATAGCCGTGTCGGCCGCCGGGACTACGCATTCCTGCTGTTGACTTACGGAACCGGGATGCGCTTGGATGAGATCCTTTCCTTGAAAGTCAAAGACTTGACCCTGGCCAAAGGGAAAGGGGCAGTTCACGTCCTTGGCAAGGGCAATAAACTGAGAACAATCCCTCTTTTGGATAATCTCGTTAACTGCCTTAGCTCGTATATGAATGAATTTCATGGCCGTACGCCTAAAGCAAATGATTTTGTGTTCTACTCTCCGTGCCATAGTATGTGTGCTAAACTAACGCAACCAGCGATATCAAAGCGACTGAAAATGTATGCTGAAAGAGCTCACCGTAAATGTAGCGAGGTTCCTTTGGACATGCATGCCCACATCCTGAGGCATTCCCGCGCTACCCATTGGAGGGAAGAGGGGCTCAATCTTGTTGAAATCATGGAGCTTCTTGGACATAGCAGCTACCAATCTACGTTAATCTATCAGACAGTGACTGACCAACAAAAACGGGAAGCCATTGAAAAAATGGCTGACAAAGAGGTAAACAACCTGCCCAAGAAATGGCTGCTCCCTGAAAACGCAAGTTTGGCCGAAGCCTTTGGGATATTCACAAAATGACCTTTTTGTTATCCAAACTTCCTGGGCGGATGTGCTTGAATATAAGCCCTATCGGACAAAATGTTTTGATAACTGAAAAGTTATGATAAATCAGATTATCCAAAAGTTTGTATAATCTGATTGAAAATGCCATTCGTCCGCTGGCTTTGGGAAGGAAGAACTATCTGTTCTGTGGAAACGGCGATGCTGCCATAAGGGCTTCCATGGTTTACTCTCTTCTGGGCTCCTGTAAAGCAGCCGGTGTGAACCCCGAACAGTGGCTGGAAGATGTTTTTTCTAAAATCTATTTGTACAATACCGGAAAAGGCAATCTGGAAGATCTGCTCCCGGCTAATTGGGCAAAATCAAAGGCTGCAAACTACTTGTAAAGTTTTACTACTACTTATACAACTTCAGGCAAACTTTACTCAAATTGGCCTAACTTTTACAAAAATCACACAAACTTATACAACTACTTGAAAAAGTTAGGCTGGAGTTAGGTGTATTGGACGGGTTTTATCGGATGCTTACGTTTTTAGTATCCTCCGGAGTAATTCCATGAATATCAATAAACCTGTCCAAGTAATAATTATCAGGAGGTTGCACAAGCAAATTGAGTTGCTTAACAATCTCCCCATTTTCAACTCGAATTAAACCAACTTGGCAGATACTCCAACGGTAGCCTTGAGCCGTTTCAAAATCAATTGCTGTGAAGGTATTTATCATTATTACAATGCTGGCTCAGCAGGTCCAACCTTTTAAATCTAATAGTATTCGTTCTGAGTATTTCTAAAAAAGCCTCAACAGACGTATAATGATATAAATGGCTTGGTATCATTTAAACTTAGTAATAACAATTTCTATAAAGGACTGGGAATAGAGGGCTATTCCGTTGATATAAGGTCACTGTTCCTGAGCATGAAAAAGTAGTTAGAGTTTTCGCATTTTCACTATTATTATCAGATACTTGAATAGCATCGATAGAAAGTGTAATTTAATAAATTCAAGAAATTTACTACCTAAATCTTACAATTTATTAAATTAAGCAATTCAGCCAAGATGAGCAATTATGTGTTGTTTAATATTCACCGATTGAATGTAACTAAAAGCAGGAGGCAGGGCATTCCCTATCATTAATGCAAGATTTGCTTTTGAAACACCCGTCGGGAATTTATAATCGGATGGAAACGATTGTAGCATTGCCGCTTCTCTTGCTGAAATACAACGATTCTGCTCCGGATGTAAAAACCTACCTTTGGACGGGTTAAGACATCCGCCCGTAATGGTTGTGGAATAATCATCCCAGCGTAATCTACCATAAACATCATTAAATCCCACATTATTCGCTTGATGACACTTTAACAAATATTTTTGCGGTAAATCCTTTCGACTTCCTCCGTTCTTTGGTGTCATTTCGATTTGTTCCTGAATTTCCAAAGTATGAGTAGGAAAAATTTTATGTATTGGGTCTTTAGATTTTTCAGGTAAGGGTAAATTACCAATTACCTGTCTAACGGTTTTCTTTTCATTCGTGGGCTGAGCAATCCTTATTTCACCCAATCTCGATCCCACCAACACCAATCTTCTCCGGCTCTGCGGCACTCCGTAATCTTTCACATTGACTACTTTATAATCAATATGATATTGCAGCTCCTTTTCTAGAATTTGTATAACTTCATTAAACAAATGATAATGCACAAGTCCCGGTACGTTTTCCATCATAATAGTATATGGTCTTATCGCCTTTACAATCCGCACATACTCTATTATCAGGCTGTTTCGCTCATCTTTTACAGGTTCCGTCCTGTTTAGTCGCCTAATGGAGCTAAATCCCTGACAAGGTGGACAGCCAGCCAGCAAATGAATTTTTTTCCCTTTTAATTTTTCTTCGATTTCTGCAATGGAAACTTTGCGTATATCTTTTGTAATTACAGTTGTGTTAGGATTGTCTTTCCCTAAAAAAAGTTGACTCACAAAACGAGAGTCAAACATGAAAAAAAACAGAATGGGGTATAATGAACAGCGCCGTCTCTATTATGACAAAGTGATGGA
>CAZKMY010000096.1:0-3128 GCA_964554085.1 uncultured Pseudomonadales bacterium | reverse complement strand
TGAACAAACTGCGTCAGCAGGCAATGCAGATGCAGCAACAGTTGGCTCAAGAGCAAGTGACGGTGGATGAAGGTGATGTACATGTAGTGATTACGGGTGATCAGCGAATTGTAGAATTTTCTGTGTCTGGGATTACGTCAGACGTAGCTGTGTCCGCGATAAATAAAGCTATTAAGAAGTCTCAAGAGATGGCAGCAAAGAAGTTGCAAACCATGTCGATGTTTGGTGGTGGCGGACAATAGTTTATTTTTAAAATGTCGATCGGTTTTGCAGTGCTCACGCCTTCGCTTTGCTCAGATGATTGCGCGCTGAAAACCTGAATCTCCACTTTTTTGGAGACTGTATTCGTTGAGGATGGTGGTGGGGGAGAGAGATGTGGTTTTGATGGGGGTGGGAAGATTGATAGATTCAGTGAATAGAGGAATACCTATGCCAAAAGAGATAGTGGTTTCTGTGGTGAGGTAGAGGGTGTTGACGACACCTGATTTCATGAATTGTGTGTAGATTGATGATCCGCCACATATTGCTAATTCTGGATAATTTTTATCTGAGAGTAATTGGATTAATTCTGGGATAGGAAGCGCGGTGGTAAATACTCTTGGAGTGGAAGAAGGAGTGGAATACTTGGGGAGTTGAGAAATGTCTTGGGAGTTGGGAATTTTTTCTGGGTTACGGGTGTAGATGGTGGTGATGCGTCCTGGTAGTGGGCGACCAATGGTTTGATAGGTGATTTGACCCATGACCATGAGTCCTGCTTGACGGGTGCGGGCGTGGAAAAATTGCTTATCTTCTTTGGATGACCACACCGCAGCTTCGGTGGTTTCTCGAGCAATAAATCCATCTTGAGTAATTGCGGCGATTAAAAATACGTGCATGATCTAGTACGAAAGGTTTAATTTTTTGTTGATTATCGTTAGTTGTTGATCGTGTTCTTCGAGTTTATTGCTGATTTCTTCATGAATACCCATGTGAGCATGAAATTCTTCACGCATATCTTTAACTTCACTCATTAGCTCATCCATTTTGGATAAAAAAAGGTCTTTATCTGGAACAAATCGGATTTGTTCGGTTACTTCTTCCTTAACAATCTTTCTGATCACCTGTTCATCTGAGTGAGTAAGCATAGCTACTTTATATCACAAATGGATTAATTTTGGACGTTGGTAACTTAGTTCGTTTGTGGTAATTATGTACATAAGAAAAGGGGGAAAACATGACAAAACAACAGCATCCAGAGTATCAATATTTACATTTACTCCAAGAAATTTTGGATGACGGGGAATGGATTGTAGATCAGGGAACGGATGTGCGGTTAAAGTCATTGTTTGGACGTCAGTGTCATTATGATTTATCCCAAGGTTTCCCCCTTTTGACGACGAAGAAAGTGTATTGGAAGGGTGTGTTGCATGAATTGTATTGGTTTATGGCAGGCATGACTAATATTAAGTATTTAGTAGATAACAAGGTTCATATTTGGGACGATTACCCGTACAAAATTTATACTCAAAAATTTCATCATGACGATATAACCAAAGACGAGTTTATTGACAAGATTGCATCCGATGCAGTGTTTGCCAAGAAGTGGGGAGAATTACCCCGAATCTATGGGGAAATGTGGCGACATTGGCCCACTAAACGCCCTGGCAAGACAGTGGATCAATTGCAGTGGGTGATTGATGAATTGACCAGCGACCCCTATGCAAAAAATTGTATTGTTAACTCTTGGAATCCAGAATATTTGTACACGATGGCAGATCGAGAAGACACGAGTTATTTCCCGATTTGTCACAATATGTATCAAGTGTCTATTAAGGCGGGGAAACTATCCTTACAACTCTACCAACGATCAGCAGATTCGTTCCTGGGAGTACCCTTTAATATTGCATCATATGCGTTATTAACGGTGATCTTGGCGAAAATCCTGAAAGTTCAGCCTGGTGAATTCATACATACTTTTGGTGACGTGCATATTTATGAGAATCATATTGAGCAAGTCAAAGAAGAATTGACTCGTGAACCTCGGCCATTGCCACAGATTACAATTGATGATTCGGTGGTGAGCTTAGACACCTTTACACCGGATAAAGTCACGTTAACGGGCTATGACCCACACCCAGCCATCAAGGGCGAGTTGACCGTAGCAGGTGGTTTTTATGAAAAGAAAGGTGCATAACTTGAATGCGTGGGCAGGAACAGCAAAAATACCTGCCCGGGATGTTGATACAAGGGGTTATTCGCCATTCAAGGAATTTGCCTTGGTATTGGCAGTGGTTTGCATCGGAGGATGAGCGATATGACCTACAATATGTCACTCCAAAAGATAAACCTCTTCGAGTATTAGAGCAATTTTCTTATACGAATGATTTTGGAAGAACTTTTTTATTGCTCGAGGGCAATTGTCAACTCTGTATCAATAATGCAAAAGTGGTCGAGGGGAAATTGTTGTTTTTTGCCTATCAAGTTCCTGTGTTGGGAACTGTATTATCATTAGTGATGCAACATATTCAAACAGAAGGAGAATGACATGTTTTTAGGCGTTGATGAATTATTACAATTGGTTCAGGAAAAGAAATTGGTGGATGGGTTGTGTGAGCGGGAATTAACCAATCCTGAGGGATGTGGTTTTGATTTGCGACTCGCTGAAGCCTACACCATATCTGGTGAAGGATATTTGGGAGTAGAGGATCGGAAGACATGTGAAATTGAAACGGTGAAGCCGAGTGAAGGATCGATTGTTATAACACCAGGAAATTTTTTGCTGGTAAAGACCATGGAAACGGTGAATGTGCCTGAAAATTTAGTAGGGATTTTAAAACCTCGCTCCACTTTGCAACGGATGGGATTGTTTTTACGCACCACCCAAATTGCGCCAGGATATTCGGGAGAATTGACGTTTGCCTTGAAGAATGAAGGACCAGCAACAGTAAAAATTGATATTGGAGCTCGGATCGCTCATGTTATGTTTTCTGAAGTGAAAGGGAAAACAGCCCTTTATCGCGGGCAGTGGCAAGGGGGGAGAGTGAGTGCGCTCAAGAAGGAAAAACAGGTTTAAAACGCCGCGTTTGTCAGTGCATTTTGCAGTGCTCACGCCCTTCAGCTTCGACAGGCTCAGCTTCGGATGATTGCGC
>CAZKMY010000095.1:0-3193 GCA_964554085.1 uncultured Pseudomonadales bacterium | reverse complement strand
CCACCATGATAAACATTTAGGTTATTCTTCGGAATAACCTTTTTTCTGTTTTAAGCTTATCAAAGAAATACAAACCTTAAAAAGGTACATTCACCCACGATTGTACCTTTTTTATTGTTAATCTTTAATGAAAATTCATCATCACTAAACCATGAAAAAACCCACATATGTGGGTTTTTATCCATAATTGTACTTTTAAATTAACGTTTAGAGAATTGTGGAGCACGACGAGCGCCTTTAAGACCATATTCGTCTTTTCCGTGTGCCGTTTTCCCTTGATATTACGGGCTTTTTCAAGCCCTGTACCCTCGGTTGTCCTATTCCTTAACCAAGGGAATTGGTGCCTCTTCAGTTAGAAACCGCCTGCTGGAAAGCACCCTTTGTTTCAATCAGTGTTACAGGCTCATCACTTCCAGAAATCCAAAAGACCTTTGCTGTTCCATCGGTCACAGCCAAAGTGCAAGTAACCGTAATATCCTTTCCAGCCTCCCGGTCAATGGATCTACCGCCAAAAATATATTCTGTTGCAGAAGTATTTTTATAATCGGCAGTATAGACATCCTTGCCCTTTTCTCGTGTGCCTGTGAGGCTGTGATTGTTGGTTAATTCAATTGCTCCGGCTGACTGAATCACGTTATTATAATGATCGAGTATCTCATCTTTGCTACAGCCGGACAATGCGATACACCCCAAAATCACAAGTGCCAGTATTGATATCATCTTTTTCTTCATATCATCACCACCCTTTCTTTGATGCAGCACGCTTAGTTCTTTTTTTTGATATAGGTTGAGGCTCTTGATCCTTTCCCAGCGCAATGAGTATAGCTGATATTCCAATTACAATGGCGATACTAAAAACACATAGAGCCATATTCCAATGTACGGAGGCATCATAACTCCGATACCCAATTAGGCCAAGGCTCGCTGTAATCGGATAGATATTCGCTAAAGACATATTGCCAGCAGCAAACATTCCGCCATAGCCATACACAAAAGCAACGATAACACCCACAAGGAAACTCCCGGGCTTCTTGCTTGTCAACACAATAATAGGCAGTACCGCCAAATACAAAAAGAGATTGCACAGAGTAATCTGTACCAAGGACTGAAAAGCCAATGCAATGGTAAAGCCGGGAAACCTTGCAAATAATCCGGCTATCACAGTAAAGCCCGTACAAACGATCCCAAAGAAAATCGAGAGGACGCCGCACACCAAAAGTTTACCTGTCAGTAAGCGTTTGAATGAAATCGGTATCACTTGTATGTTTTTTAAGGTATCGTCCTTTTGTTCCCGTGAAATGATATAGCCGGCAATCAGCGTAATGCACATTGGAAAGATTGTTGACATATTGTTTTTGATAACCTGTTCCGACAGATACTCAAAATCCCACACGGAGCCATCATTGGCAATCGAAGTGAACAAGGTTAGCAAAACGGAAAGGAGCATAAGTGCAATACCCGCCCAAAGAATATGGTTTCGCTTTAATTTCATGAATTCTGTTTTGATAATTGCTGCCATGGCTATTCTCCCCTCCTTTTGTAAAGCTGGTCGATAATACCGATCGACACAAGAGCCATCACCCCAAGTGTTAGAACAACTTGAAATGTAGATGGTATCAATCCACTTATTTGTTCCAGATCCATGCTGATACCATGAGCGTTCATATCTCCGGCACTCCAAAAAGTGGTTAATGGCGTTGGGAGCAACCAGAGGATAACTTTTGGCAAAGTATCAAACAAAGAGGTTGCACTCAAATTCAAAACGCTATAAAACACACATAAGAGAATAGAAAAAATATAGGTCTTGCTGAAGAATACTACCAGCACAACAAGCGGCAATGTGCCTGCGGTAATAAAAAATCCAGTTTCAACAGATAGCCATAGCTTATAAGCAAGTCCGTTTATTTCCAGCATAGCTGAACCGCAAAGGATAGTTGCTACGGTAGATGCCACACAAAAAATAACGCCAAAAATGAACAGAACAAGGATTTTTGCAACGACCATTTTGTTGCTGGTAACGGGAACTGTCCGGATGTTTTTGAAGGTATCGTTGTCACGCTCCATAAAAAACAGCATAGCAGCAATCACACCAATAATACACGGAAGTAGAAATTGAATACCATAGCCCAGTACCATATTGAAAAGACCGTCAAAGGCATCCGCTTTATCAGTGTATCTCTCTAGCATAGACGGGGTTGTCATTAAATAGGTCAAGGGAACAGGAAACAGAAAAGCTGCCAAAACGACCAATGGAATAAATTTTTTTCGTTTCAATTTCCAAAATTCACAGCGAATAAGTTTAAGCAATGCCCTCACCCCCGGTCACTCTCTTAAAGTAATCTTCCAGAGTATCTTCACATAAATGAACTTCGGAAACCTCCAATCCGCTTTCCACAAACGCTCTGATTAAGACTTCTATGGGAATATGCGTATCACGGAGTTGGATATTGTGCGTATCGCAGATTTGATAATTTCTCATTTTCAATGTGCTCTCGATAATTTGAGCCGCTTTTGAACTGTCAGATACCGTCATATGAATATAGCGATTGTTTTTCTGCTCCAAGTCAGCGAGACTTTCTTCTTCCAACAAAACGCCATGGTCGATGATACCTATATCATCCGCCAAAAGAGCAATTTCCGATAGGATGTGGCTGGAAATCAAAATTGTTTTTCCTCTTTCATCACAAAGTTGTCTAATAAAAGAGCGTACTTCAGCAATTCCGATAGGGTCAAGACCATTGATTGGCTCATCTAAAATTAAAAGCTCAGGGTCATGCATCACAGCAAGGGCAATGGCCAGTCGCTGCTTCATACCCAGCGAATATTGAGAGAAAAGCTTCTTGTCGTAATAGGGCAATCCGACAAGCTCCAACGCGTCTTTAATTGCTTGCCTATTTTTAATACCACGCAGCTCTGCAAAAATACGGAGATTTTCAGTTGCAGTAAGATTGGGATAAAAGCCTGGAGACTCAATCAGGCTTCCGATGCGCGGCAAAATCTTTTCCCCGTTTTTTTGCATATCCTTCCCAAATATCTCGACATTGCCGGAAGTAGGTACTGTCAATCCAAGGAGCATTTTCATCGTCGTTGTTTTGCCCGCACCGTTGCGTCCCAGCAGACCAGAAATACGGCCCTTTTTCACATGAATATTCAAATCAGACACGCTGGTTTGTTGCCCATACCGTTTGGTCAA
>CAZKMY010000094.1:0-3197 GCA_964554085.1 uncultured Pseudomonadales bacterium | reverse complement strand
GAAAACTGTAAGGTTTATAAAGAAAAAGTGATGTGTGAAGAAAAGAGTCTGATTGAGGAGAGAGAACAAGAATTGAAGCAGGAACAGGCCAAGAGCATGCATGCGGAAGAGTTGAAGGCTATGTCTCAACAAATTGTGGCAGAGATTAATCACATTAAATCATTTAATGCTGATGCCGACGAAGCCACCATGCGCTTGAGTGAAGTCATGGTAGCCCAACAACAGGGATTTGCAGGCCTGGTGGAAGAAACCAAGAAATCGTCCAATATCACGAATGATTTTAAGGGGATTGTGGATGCCATCATGATGATTGCTAAACAGACAAATCTTCTCGCTCTGAATGCGGCTATTGAGGCAGCTCGGGCTGGTGAAGCTGGTCGAGGCTTTGCAGTGGTAGCTGAAGAGGTGCGAAAGCTGGCGGATGATTCACAAAAAGAGGTGGAGAAGATTGGTCCGTATTCGGAGCAAATTCGGGCCGCATTCCAAAAGATTGTGGATCAAATTTCAGCTGCTGCAGATGAATATGCCAAGACAACGAAACTGACTGATGAAGTACGGAATAATTCAAAGAAGGTGATAGAAACGACAGAACAGCTCAGTTTAAACGCACAGCAGTTGGTGCGTTAACTTACAAAGGAGTATTTATGATGCCATTTTGGTTTGTGTTGGCTCTGATTTCAGCTGTGTTTTCTGGAGCGGCTGCACTGGTGGAGAAGTATGCAGTCAAGCGGTGGCCTGTTTTTTGGGTCACTTTTTTGATGAGCATTTTTAATTTGGTATTGGTTATTCCCGTGTGGTTTAGTCTGCCCGACAGGCAGTTGACTCCCTATATATACGGGTTGGTGGCGGCAAAATCATTGCTTCAAGCAGGATCGTTTTACTGCATTATGAAAGCATTTGAGGTGGCGGAAATATCTGCTACTCTCCCTTTGATGGCACTGACACCGGCATTGGTAGGAGTGGTGAGTTGGCCATTGTTTGGTGATCGGCTGGGCATGATTGCCATTGGTGGGATTGGATTGACCATGGTGGGAACCTATATCTTGCAGTTGCAGGCAAAACAACGGTTTTTTGACCCTTGGATTAGTTTGTTTAAGACTAAGAGTTCATTGTTGATGGTGACAGCCTTGACGTTGTCAGCTTCTACATCACTGATTGATAAGATGGCGCTGTCTAGAGCTAAGCTGGAACCGTGGCGGTATTTGATTTTGGAGGCATTTTTCCAGTTGTTTGTGTATGGATTTATTTGGTGGTGGAGTAAGCGAAAACAGGCTCAAAAGTCTTTACCGTCATGGAAGACATTGATTGTAAGTGCATTAGTGTTGTCACTCTGTACGATTGCTTGGCGATACACGCAGTTTTCAGCTGTCAAATTGGCTCCGGTTGCGCTGGTGGTATCAGTGAAGCGTCTGTCAATTCTGTTTGCTGCGCTCTTTGGCGGATTATTGTTTAAGGAATCGCATTTGGTACGTCGATTAATTGCGATAGGATTATTGCTGTGGGGGGCGTCACTACTAGCTGGCGGAGTGTAAGATTAGGGTTTAGGGTATAGGGGACAGGGTATAGAGTATACTTAAATAAGCCCTAAATGGGTCCTTTCAGGAATATATCAGGAGTTTTTTGTATGTCGGAATTAAAAGATCAATTACAGCAGGGAATTGATTTGTTGAATGGCTGGAAACAACGGTTTACCCAAGCGGTGGCAAATGGGGGAACAGGTTTGGTGGTGGAACCATCACCTTTGAAAGATTGGTTGGCTCAGTTGGCGCCAGAATACCAACAAGATCCACGGTTTGCCACTCTGTCTGACTATAATCAACGGGTACAACAAGAAGCGATTCGGATTATTGGTTTGGCGAAAGAGGATCGGATGGATGAAGCTATGACAGGATTAAACTTTAGTGGCGATTTTTACAAGGTGTTGTCTCACCTGACGAACGAATTGACCTATTGGCAAGAAGCATTGGCAGAGTAGGTGGCTATTCATGAAAGATGATTTTTTTAATGAAGCAATACATGAGCTTCAGAATCCGGTAGCAGGGATCCGAGGATTTGCCGGCATGCTCAGGAAAGGCACGTATGGGTCACTTCCAGAGAAAATGGTTGAACCTGTCTCGATGATTTGGAATTGTAATGAAATGCTAGTGGAGTTGGTTGATGATTTGTTGAAGATTGCCCGATCAGAAACAAACTCATTTCAAATGAAACAAGAAACGGTGAATGTGACTGAGTTGATCAACAATCGGATTCGGGTGGTTGCTCCAACCGCAATTGAGAAAGATATTGCGATAGCATATGTCCCAGCTGATCCACCCGTGATGGTGAAGGGGGATTCTCAGCGGATTGGGGAAGTGATTCATAACCTGTTGTCGAATGCAGTGAAGTATTCTGAATCGGGAACGATTTCCATTCAGGTAGAGGCGGGTAAAAAATATGCATCAGTGCGGATAACTGATCAAGGATATGGAATTTCTCCAGAGGATCAAAAGAAGTTGTTTGGACGGTTTTTCCGGGCACAGGAAGGGATTACTCATGGGATTCCTGGAACCGGTTTGGGACTATATATTGTTAGGCAGTACATTGAAAAGATGGGCGGGAAAGTGGGCGTTGAGTCGGAATTGGGTAAAGGATCAACGTTTTGGTTCCGATTAGCCTTGGTTTGATTCAGAAAGATATTGTTTTACCGAATCAAGGAATCGACTCGCGCTGTCGGGGTTAGCGACGTCGAGTTTGGAGTAGATGTCGGTCACTTCTAGAGAACGCAGGGTTTGTTGGACACTGTCGGACACATTTGCCGATACCACAATGATGGGGATACTGGCTAGATTAGGTTCTTGTTTGATCTTACTGATTAACTCAATGCCACTAATAAAGGGCATATTGATGTCGATAGTCATCAAATCAACATGTTGTTCGCGGATAGTAGTCATGGCTAATTCACCATCACTAGCCTCGAGAATGGTGAGATCAGGAAATTGATGAGATAACTTAGCCTTGAACAAGCTACGAATAAACGGCTCGTCGTCCACGAGCAAAATGACTTTGGGCATATGGATTGAGTATATAAGGATTTATTCTGAGGGTGCAAGGGGATGTGAGTTACGTTTACGTAAACTGATGTGGCAGGTCCGAGAGGACTCGAACCTCTGTCAAAGCTTTTGGAGAGCTCTATTCTAGCCACTGAACTACGGACCTAT
>CAZKMY010000093.1:0-3268 GCA_964554085.1 uncultured Pseudomonadales bacterium | reverse complement strand
TTATGCTTATGCACTGTCAAACTGATGGATGAGGCTCGACTGTGTTTAATGGCGTTATTGATGGATTCCTGAGCAATACGGTAAAGTTGCAGAGCAACTTCCTGAGGTATTTTTATTCGCTGAATATTTGATTCGAATTTTATTGGCGAACCAAACCGCTGACTCATTTCTTGCGCTAAGTTATGAAGTCCTGATACTAAGCCTAATTTATCGATGATTTCTGGACGGAGATTATGAGAAACACTTCTGGACATGTCTATCAAACTATTTAACTGTTCTAATACATCTTTAAGAGGCTTCCCTGCTTGAAGCGATAGCTTGAGAGCAGCCAATGACTGACTTAAGGTATCGTGAATTTCCTGAGACAACATTTGTTTTTCTTCTTCATGGGCTTGCAACAATCGACTGGGTAGATCAGAAATGATGCGCCGGGCAATAACTGTGTCTGTAATATCTTGAAACATGATCATGCGCGTCGGGGTATTACCGTAATAGCTCATTGAGGAACAGATCATTTGTAGCCATATCTCTTTACCTGAATGAACGACAAATTTTATTTCTGGAAGGGTGTATTGACTGTGCCGATGGCAAAGATGAAGACATTCTTTGGGAAGATACTTTCTAGCAACTAATTGCTTTATGTTCATTTGTTCTACTTCTTTATTTTTTAGCTCGAAAAGATGGAGGCATGTCTTGTTCACCTGTTCGATTACTCCCGTTTGGTTGATGAGCATTATAGCAATGGGAGCTTTATAGAATGCTGATTTAAACCGAGCTTTACTTTTTCGAACTTCTGCTTCAATTTTCGTCCGTTCTGTAATGTCCAAAAATGAAGCTACACTCAGTTTTGTTTGGGGAACCATAGTAACGGTAGCTAAACAGCGTCGTAGCTGACCACGTTTATCAATGAGTGAAAATTCATAATTGGTGGGGGCATGATGAGTTTTGGTGCGCCGCCATTCATGATATTTAAGCATTTTTACCCGATCTGGCTCAGACATAAACTCAACCCAAGATTTTTTACCCTCAATCATGCGTTTTGATTGGCCAACAATGTTGGTAAAACGTTTATTAACATATTTAATAGTAGTATCTGCCTCGGAAAGAATGATTCCACTTGGAATTGATTCAAAAATTGTACGGTAGGTGACTTCCGATTCAATCAGCTGATCAATAGCATTTTTTTGTTTGTTAATATCTGATACGAGGATGAGAACTGTTGGTTTTTTTTGGTATTGAATTCTTTTAACAACAACTTCGATCCATTTGATGCTTTTTTTTTGAGTCACAATTCGAATACGATATGGTCTTGGTCGATAAACCTGCTGTGATTCAATTTTTGCCACAATGAGTTCCACCAATTTCCGATCTGGCTCATAGACTAATTCTTGGATATGCTTTCCTGAAGGTATTGTGTCGAGTAAATGGGGCGGTTGATCGAGAATGAAGTCAATTTTTCTATCTTTATACACGCATTTCTGGTTTTGAAAAAGAAGTATCCCCTGATTGGCGTTTTTTAGGAAAAGTTTTTCTGGTGTATCTGAACTCATACTTATATGTACCCTAAGAAGTACCTTGATTATACACATGCTTGGCAAACGCTTTTATTTCTGGCATAGTGGTTAGTTAGGTACTCGATATTTTGTAGTTTATAGGAGATATTTATGAAGAAAATTCTTATTGTGGATGATCAGTCGTTCATTCGCACAGTTTTGAAGCAACAACTTGAGGCATTGGGTGATATTGTGGCAATGGAAGCGGCAAATGGAAATGAGGCGGTGGGTAAAGCGAAAGTTACCAAGCCAGATCTTATTCTCTTGGATATTGTCATGCCAAGTAAGGATGGATTTGCTGTTTTGGAAGATCTACGCGATGATGTTGAACTCCGTGATATTCCTGTGATCATTATCAGCTCGCATGCTGATGACGAAAAAGTGGCTCAGGCAAAACGATTGGGCGCTCGGGAATTTATAAACAAAATGGACTTAAATGATATTGATTTTGTTGGTTTGGTGAAGCGATATATTGTGTAATTTGTGTTTGTATGAATACTATCACCCTCCCGGTGTTACGCCGGGGGGGTTTTTTGTTTTTTATACCTTGATACAATAGGAGGCGATATTCTTCAATAAAAATAAGGACTCACATGTTTGTCACAGTCATAAACGATTGTAAAAGTGAAAATGATATTGCCCGCCAGGAAACACGGCTCATGTCACTCTTTAAGGTTCCCATCTCGTTTGTAGGGGTAAGCAGTGACTTTAGTGTCAATGCTACACTCGAGGCAGCTGGAAATTTGGTGGATGTGTTGGATGCAATTGAAGATCGAAATGGAGTTATTTTGCTCAACGTTGCTCCGCGGGGAGAACAGAAGAAAGACGGATATAACGGAACGCCTTTTTGTTATTTTAAGTACCGGAATACCTTGGTGATATCTACTGTACGAGGTAATAGTTTGTCGATTATTAAAAAGCTTGGCTTAATTGACCATATTAATCTTGTATCCGTTGATGATGCGGTGGCTTTCGCCCATCACGTAGGCCTCTTAACCAAAGAGCAGGCAAACTATATTCCTACCAGTCAATTTAGAAGTTTTGATTTTACTCCTCGACTCGCATATTGGTTACACCTGGGGGTTGAAGTTCCCTTTGAAAAAGTGGATCTGCAGGTTATTGAAGATATAAAACCATGTGTTTGGTATGTGGATGCATTTGGTAATTGTAAAACTACCATTCTTCCAGAAGAAATCAAAACTCCCTTTGGCCAAAAGATCAAAACGAATGTGGGTGAATTTGTCTATTACCCACGACTAAAAGATTTACCAAAAGGTGAAACTGCCTGTTATATCGGTAGTTCAGGTATAGGGACCCGTCGATTTGTGGAAATTGCCACACAAATGACTCCAGGAAGTGCGGCCAAGGCACTTGGAATTACGGTTGGGCAAGAAATTATCGTATGACCATTGCCGACTATTTAGCTCGAGAAAAGCAAAAAAATCTTAAGTTGGTGTCAGATTTTTTAGATATTCAAATTGATCGTTATCAGTCATTAACTCCCGAGTATTCTGAATTACTTAACTACCTTAAGTCATACTTGTTACGAGGAGGAAAGTGGCACAGACCCGCATTAGCATTACTTAGTTATCGCCTGGTAGGTGGAAAGCATGTTGATCAAATACGGGGAAGCGTTTCGGCATTAGAATTGTTTCACCGATATCTATTGATTCATGACGATATTATTGATCGGGACGACGCTCGCCATGGAGGAC
>CAZKMY010000092.1:0-3296 GCA_964554085.1 uncultured Pseudomonadales bacterium | reverse complement strand
ACAGTTGGTAAACTGCGTACAACAGCACTAATATTGCTGCAATTAGTGCAATTGGTAGCAATTCATTAACGGTATCTGGGTTGTGACTTAAAGCTTGCATAAGTATTATTTTTGTCAACTTTTATGATTTTTATTTTTTTGATATTTAATTGGTCATTTTCCATACAGATATTTTGTTTTTTGTGTCGTTCGTTCCTAAATCCTTTTGGAAAAGCACGTTTTAGCATATATAGAAGGGATAAATTTCACTGTCATATTAATGACAAAGCCAAGCGGAAGCCGATTACGAATGAACCTTCATTAGGATTGGAACGGCTGCGGCATGCCACCCGGCAGTCCTGTGCACTACTTCGCCAGAAGCCACCACGAGTAACACGATATGATCCAAAGTCCCTACCTGTTGGATTTAACTTTAATGTATCATTATATTCATCATACCAATCCTGACACCACTCCTCTACGTTGCCACTCATATCCAATAAACCAAGTTCATTGGGGTACTTCTGTCCAACCGGATGTGTCCGATTATTATTTGGATTTCTAATCTTTGTAAACCAAGATGCATTTGAAACTTGTTTATCACCCGAATTCTCATAAAACCATCCAACCTTATCCAAATTATTGCTTCCAGCGTATATATTTCCTTTACTATTATTTCCTCCTCGCGCAGCAAATTCCCATTGTGACTCGGTTGGCATTTTATACATCTTTCCAGTTAATTTGTTAATATTTTTAATAAATTCCTGACAATAATTAAAACTGACCTGTTCAACGGGTAAATTATCACCTATAAAATTACTGGGATTGTGACCTATGACAGCCTTCCAGAGTGCTTGTGTTACAACCGTCTTTCCGATGTAAAAGTTGCTCAACTTTACTTTGTGCTGCTTTTCATTGCTATCTCTACCCAATTCATTTAAAGGACTCCCCATCGTAAACGTACCTCCTTCAACCGCTACCATTTCGAAAGGCACACCGTTTACAGTTTCTATGAAATTCGCAAAAGCATTATGTCTTGAAGTTGAGCCGTCTTTATTCGAAAACTGTGATATATCCTTCTCCCCTTTTTTGTTTAGAGTCGGTTCATTAATGCCCAACAACTTTTTTATAGAAGCAACTAATTGTTGAATATTAGATTGAAGATTCTCAAAAGCATTTATCCAACTTAAATCGCAAAGGAAAAACTCCAACTGGTCCGAAAAGCCTATATTCTCAATTCGAAAAGGGATGATGTGTTTCCCGTTATTAAAAGCTATTACAATTTCTTTAACTGTGAAAACTGACATGTTCGAATTTTGTGAAGATAAAAAAACGGTGATTTTGCTGTTTTTAATTGCCGGAACAATTCGTTTTGCAAAACTTTCTCCACTTATTACCCCCTCTTTATCAATCCAATAACTGATTCCGTTTGCATCAAAAGCTTTGCAAACAGCATTGGCCACTTCGCTATCAGCCCGTGAATAACTTATAAATACATCGTGCGCCATAACCTCTAAATTTTCGCTCCACACCCACCACAAAACTTATCGCCTTTACCTATCTTGTGTCCACACTGCGGACAAAATAGTGCGGCACCTGATTCGGCAGGGTGGTTGTTAAGGCTTTGTTGAATCAGTTCGAGGACGTGTTCGTCCAGTTTGGATTGTTGAATCAGCCCCCAGATTTGTGGAATCATGACCGGCCAAGCCACCAACATGGTGAGTGCTGTCGGAATCGCTTGTTGTCCGAATACGCCAACACCGGCTTCTGCCGAAAAAGAATGAGGGCCAGTTGGAATCAGTGTTATTTTCAGAGCCGTTTTCAGGCCTAAGACAGCCTTGAACATGCTTCCCTTTGTAATGGAAATAAACGCCCCACCGGATGTCATCAGTTCGGATTGCACCTCAAAGCCTTCACGTTGCAATGCATCGCACAAATCGGATACCACAATTGGAATCAAGCTGGTTGAAGCCTGAAACGTTTGTTCACTTTTAAATACGCCCATATTTGGTTGAGTTATGTTGTTTTATAGTTTTTCCCCGCAATGCTTACAAAATTTCCAATCCTTTTCAATCGGATTTGCACAGTTGGGACAGAGGACACCGCTTGCTTTGAGTTGGTAGGTTTTCATCAGACGTGTAAACTGATCGGTTTCGCACCACTTGAGTATTTCACGGGTACGTACTGACGAAAATGGATGATCCAGAAAAGCAACGGCATACGTCTGAAGCATTTTGTCCCACGTCTTTTCCTGCAACGCGTCGTAGGCCTCGGCTTGAGCGGCGTACTCATTGATATTCACCTTACCGGTTATGCTTTTTGGACCGCCTGAAAGCCGAATCATGGTTTCCACCACAGCTTCGGAACTCCCGGTCACCAACGCGGCAGCCCTATCGGCCGACAATTCGCTTTTACGGCTCCAGTAGTACAACGCCAATTGGATGGGGGTGGTAAACATACCCAACAATCCGAACATATCGGCACCAGCTTTCAGCATGTTTGCCATGGTATGGTACAACACGTGCCTGCAGGCAATGTGCCCGCACTCATGCGCAATGACAGCTTCTAGTTCATCCTCGTCCAAGTATTCCACCAAACCCGACGTGATGGTCAGAAAGATGCGCGTGTCACCAAATGTATAGGCATTGGGTGCCGGATTCATTTCTAAGTAAAACTCGGGCTCGGAAATGCTTAGCTTCTTGCAAATGGGCGCCAGTTTTCGATACAAATCGGGCAACTGCTTTTCCGACAATCGAATCTTGGTTGCCATATTATAGCCATGGAAGTACTGCTCCATGCCAACTTTCAGAAAAGCCTTGACGGCGGCAGAAAAACCGGGTATTGCCTCCATATTCCTACGGGCAGTATCGTCTTCGGGGTGTATGAAATCGTGGGGAGAAAACATGGTATAATTTTATTTTAATAGTTCGCGGATTTTTGCGATGTCTGGGTGGGTGATGCCGGCTTTTTCAAGTTCGTCGAAGTGTTGGAGAAAATGGAATTTGAAGGTTTTAGTGGTATCCTGTGGATAGGTTTTATCTTTCCATTCTAAATAAATACTTTTTGCTTCATTGAATTTATTTTGAAGAAGTAGTGCATCTGCTAAGTTTATATATATCCAACTGTATTCATTTTCCCGAATATTGTTTTTCTTACAAAAACTAATTGTTTCTGTTGCGGCAAATTCTGCACTATCGAATTTCTTAGTGAAAAATCTAATATCTGACAATATTCCAAGTGCATTAACAATTAAAGTTTGATAATTTTGTGAATTATCCTTATATAGATTCTTATAAATATTAATGCCATCAACCATT
>CAZKMY010000091.1:0-3335 GCA_964554085.1 uncultured Pseudomonadales bacterium | reverse complement strand
TATCGGTAAAGTTCAACCACCTTTTCCAGGCGATTTCTTCAACAAGATTCTTGAGTATGGAAGCCTTGGGCGGCGAAATACCCTTTTTCATTTCAGCTTATCATGCAGATCAGGAAATGGAGGTTAGAGAATCCATCAAGATGCTTATCAATAAATTGGAGACGAATGGCGTATGCGTTCTCGAATTAAACCTCTACGATTTGGTTTGCGACATCCTGGACGAAAAGGGCGGGGTGGAACGGATGTTTAGAGTTGAAAAGGCCAGGAACAAGAAAAAGTTCAAAAGTGCCCTCCAGTCCACTTTGAACATCCATGAAGTCCTGATGCCCAGAATCGAGGAAAGGATTAATACCAGCGAGGCTAAAGTCTATTTCCTGACAGGCATCGGGATGGTATTCCCTTATATCCGATCGCACAACGTATTGAACAACCTTCAAAACATTGCCAAGAAAGCACCGACTGTGTGCTTCTTCCCTGGCGAATACGACGGTCTTTCATTGAACCTCTTCGGCTTACTGAAAGACGACAACTACTACAGAGCATTCAACATCAATAATATTGAAGTACGATGATCAAAACATTTTTTGAAAAACCGATAGACCGGTACATTGAAACCGTTATTAAAGCAGACGATACCGAGAATATTTCAAGCGAAGTAACGGAATACGTCATTACCAACGAGATATCTAAAAAAATTCGTGATTTCTTCCAAGCCTACAACAATTATTCAGGAGCAAATGGCGTCTGGATATCAGGCTTTTTCGGTAGTGGTAAATCGCATTTGCTGAAGATTCTGTCGTATGTTTTGGCGAACCTGGAGCATGACGAATATAAGTGTGGCGAGCTCTTTGCGGAGAAAATTGAGGACGACACCATGCTGAAGGCAGACATCTTGAAGGCCGCACACATCCCTTCGGAGTCTATCCTTTTCAACATCGACCAGCAAGCTCAGATTACCAGCAAAACAGATTCCAAGGCCATTCTGTCGGTGTTCTACAAAGTCTTTTTTGATCACTTGGGGTATTATGGTTTTCAGACCCATGTCGCCGAATTCGAAATGTGGATTGACAAGCAAGGCAAGTATCAGGAATTTGAGGAGCTGTTTGAGGCTAAGTTTGGAAAGCCCTGGCAGGAAGCCCGCATTGACTACTTCGATCCGATGGTTACCGATACTGTGGCCGAAGTCTTGGGTAAGCAGTTCAACGTGGATGCCAGCAAGTATGAAACCATCATGGACGACATTGAAGACAAGCAGAAGCAGTCCATTGAAGATTTCAGCGAACGAGTAAACGACTACATCAAGACCAAACCTTCCGGTTTCCGTTTGAACTTCTTTGTGGACGAAGTGGGCCAATACATCAGCGACAACACCAAATTGATGCTCAACCTGCAGACCATTGCCGAAAGTTTGGCCACCAAAACAAAGGGTTCGTCTTGGATTCTCGTCACCTCCCAAGAAGACATGGAAAAGGTCGTGGGCGACATGAACAAACAGCAGCTAAACGACTTCTCCCGCATTCAAGCCCGGTTCAAAATCAAAATACCGTTGACCTCCGCCAATGTGGACGAAGTCATCGAAAAGCGACTTCTGAAAAAGAAAGCCGAAGCGCAGAAATCGTTGGAGCAAGAACATAAAAAAATCTGTTCCCAGCTGGACACTCTGCTTTCGTTCTCCGATTCTGGCGTTCAATTCAAAGGTTATAAGGGAGATAGCGATTTCGCCAACAAATACCCGTTTGTACCCTATCAATTCGACTTGTTTCAAAACTGTAGGAGGGCCCTTTCCGTCCACAACGCCTTTCAAGGTAAACATGCAGCCATTGGTGAACGATCGATGCTTGGGGTGTTCCAACAGGTTGTAAGCAATATGGAGGACAAACAAAGCAATACCCTGGTAAGCTTTGACTTGATGTTCGAAGGTATAAGAAACGAACTCAAAGGAGAAATCCAAAGCTCCATCAATCTTGCAGAGAAAAACTTGGACAACGTCTTTGCCATCAAGGTACTCAAAAGCCTGTTCATGGTCAAGTATTTCGGGAGCTTCAGGACGACTAAACGCAATATCTCCGTTTTGCTGATCGACGACATCAACGTGGATTTGAAAAAACATGACCAGCACATCGAGGAAGCCCTGAATATTCTGGAAAACCAAAGCTACATTCAACGCAATGGCGATTTTTATGAATTCCTCACCAACGACGAAAAAGATGTAGAAGAGGAAATCAAAGATACCAGCATCGATGAACAGGCCATTACGCAGGAGCTGAAAGAGATATTCTACGATGAGATTATCAGAGATAATCGAATTCGATTCAGCGACAATAAGCAAGACTACGAGTTCACGTCGAAAATTGACGGAACAACCCTTGGCAAGGAAAAGGAACTCGAAATTGATATCGTCACGGAGTTTTGCTACGACTACGAGAATGAGACAAAGCTGATGGCACAAACCATGGGAACCTCTGGAGTAAAATTCTTGTTGGCACACGATTCAGTCTTTGCAAAGGATCTGCGCCTGTATTTGAAGACAAACAAATACATCAAACAAAACCAATCAACGACCAATCGCGCCGAATTCAAACGCATTCTTCAGGACAAAGGCCAACAAAATGCCCAACGAAAAAGGACGTTGGTTTTGGTTGCTAACAAGATTCTGGCCAATTCTACCGTATTCTTGAACGGATCCAAATTTGAGACCAGTTCCACAACCGATGGCAAAACCAGAGTGGTCAACGTTTTTCAGGATTTAATTCGAATAGTCTATCCTAACCTGCGTATGATTGGCTCCGTCCTTTACACGGAAGACACCATCAAATCGACCATTCGAAAACCACACAATGAGCTCTTTGGCTTGGGTGAACAATTGATATCTGAGGCAGAATCTGAAATTATAGCATTGATCAATCGCCGTAAGAACCAATCCGACCGAACCACCTTGGTCGACTTGCGAACCGCATTGATGCGAAAGCCCTATGGGTGGTACAACAATGCCATCTGGACACTCATTGCCAAACTTTACAAACGAGGCCAGCTTGAACTCAAAAGGGATTCCAATCTACTCGAAGACGAGGGTGTTATCAATGCTTTACTGAACAGTGTCGGTTATGCCAATACCATTCTTGACGTTCCTCAGATCATCTCCCCCGCATTGGTCAGCAAGCTGAAACAAGTTTATGCCGAAGCTTTTGATGAGTCCTGTATGTACAGCGATGCCAAAGAAGTAGCTGGAGCTTTCAAGTCGAAGTTGAAAGAAATGTTCGTCGATGTAAACAAACTGCTGGTTCAAAAGAAGCAGTACCCTTTCCTCGATAGCCTAACTCCTTTCGGCGATAAAC
>CAZKMY010000090.1:0-3393 GCA_964554085.1 uncultured Pseudomonadales bacterium | reverse complement strand
AATACCTGTTGGGTCAGTATTGCGCCACGGACGATGAGGAAACCATCAACCAGGGTGTACAGACGGTCAAAGACATCATCAGTAAGCACTTCGTACACCGGGACGAAGCCCAGATTATTAAATCGACCATCAAGGAGCGAGGTTCTCACAGGATTATCGATAAGATTTCCGTTAAGCTGAACGACAAGTTGGATCGGTACGAAGCCTATTTCGCCAATCTTGGACTGAATAAAGTGCCCATTCTGAGTGAATACATTAAAACGTTCCCGAAGCTTTTATCCGAGGGAGTGTGGTGCATTGCCACCATCAGCTATGAGCCGGTGGAGGGTAAGGACATGTTGCCCTGGAACGTTGAAAACTTAAAACCCATACAAATATCGTCGGTTGATGTTGCTGAGTTTAAGAAAATTCGAGAAGCGTTTTCCAGAGAGGAATGGATCGATCTAATTATGCAAACTTTGGGCCTGAATCCGGAAGAGTTTACCAACCGTTCAAAGATCCTGCAGTTGGCCAGATTAATACCCTATGCCGAAAATAACTACAACTTAATTGAATTGGGGCCGAAGGGAACTGGAAAGTCCCATGTATATTCAGAGCTTTCCCCACATGGCATCTTGATTTCTGGCGGGGAGGTTTCTAAGGCCAAGCTTTTTGTTAACAACAGCAACGGGGAGATTGGTTTGGTGGGTTATTGGGATGTTGTTGCCTTGGATGAATTTGCTGGAAAGACAAAGAAATCCGATCTCGGATTGGTTGACATCATGAAGAACTATATGGCCAACAAATCCTTTTCCAGAGGCACACACGTGATGCAGGCAGAGGCTTCCATCGTGATGGTGGGCAATACAGATCATTCGGTGCCTCATATGTTGAAGCATACGGATTTGTTTGATGCGCTGCCAAAGGATTATTATGATTCGGCCTTCTTGGACAGGGTGCATTGTTATTTGCCTGGCTGGGAAACTTCCAAGTTGCGCAATGAAATGTTTTCGACCGATTTTGGCTTCATCGTTGACTTCTTGGCTGAGATTCTAAAGGAGTTGCGTAAAGAAGACCACACCAAGTCGTATCAGCGATATTTCGACCTCTCAACCACCATAACGACAAGAGACAAAAGCGCCATTGAGAAGACGTTTTCAGGCCTTGTGAAGGTGATCTACCCGAATGGCGAGTTCACGGAGGCTGAAGGCAAGGAAATGCTCGATTTCGCCATTGAATGCCGCAAACGGGTCAAGGATCAGCTCCGAAAGATGGATGAGACATTCAGCGATCAAGTTCGTTTCGAATATACCACATCGAATGGAAAGCTTTGTCAGGTCGAGACGTTGGAGGTTCTTGAATATGGCGATGCCAAATTGAACATTTTGCCTGCTTCGAAAATGGAGTCCAAGCCTGAAATGGCCCAGAGTGGAAAGGCAGTCGCAAAACCTTTGACTGGTTTCAATCGAGTCATCAAGGACAACCAGTCGAACATTAGTTTTAAGAACCTTTTTGGGGATTACCTCAAGGGCGCTACCGATTTCGTAATTCGTGATCCGTACATCCGATTACCGTACCAGCTTCGCAACTTCTTGGAGCTGTGCAGGCTAATTGCCGAAACGAAGCCGGAAGATGAAGAAGTAAAGATTCACCTGGTAACATCAAACGACGATGATTTTCTGGAAAATGCAAAGACTGCATTCACGGAAATGATCGATTCTCTTGCTGACCTTGGAATTGCCCTCACTTATGAGTTCAGCGATGTGCAGCATGATCGAAGCATTGAAATGAACAATGGCTGGAAGATCATTCTTGGTCGCGGACTCGATATTTGGCAAAAGTCGAACGGACGGTATGACATCGCTGAGTACTATCAGGAGAAGAGACTATGTAAGGAATTTGAAGTAACCGCGCTACGTCATTAATTATTGAGTAATCCATGTACCAGATCATCAAGTCAGAAAACGCTATCAATAAATTGGAGAAGAAGTCATTCAGCCAATTAAAGTTTAAGGAGAGGGAACATTTGCAGGAGTGGATTGCAAAGGAACCGAATTGCCTAGGTGAGGATCTGCTGATTATCCAGAAAGAATTCAGTGGTTTCAGTGATACCAATGAACGACTTGATTTGCTGGCTCTTGACAAGCTTGGTAATTTGGTTATCATTGAAAACAAGTTGGACGATTCGGGCAAGGACGTTACCTGGCAGGTCATTAAGTACGCTTCGTATTGCTCGAGTTTTTCTACGAATGAGATTATTAAGATTTATCAGGATTACCTTGGGACAGGAAGCGACGCCAAGGAAAAGCTTTCGGAATTCTTTGACAATAAGGATATTTCGGAGATTATCCTCAATCCCGGCACAAATACTCAACGGCTTATACTAGTTGCTGCCAATTTCAGAAAAGAAGTGACTTCCAGCGTGCTCTGGTTGATGAATTTCAAGATACGTCTTCAGTGTTTTAAAGTGACCCCCTACGCTTTGAACGATCAACTTTTTTTGAGCGTTGAGCAGATTCTGCCTACTAAAGATGCTGAAGATTTTTCTATTAGCCTGGCATCAAAAGCTCAGGAGGAAGTTGAAAAGCAGGAAACACTGAAATCAAGCCAACAGATTCGCATTCGCTTCTGGGAAAGGCTGGTTGCCTCAAATGGGACAGTCAACAACTTGTATTCGAACAATTCGCCAACCAAAGAAAGTTGGATGGGCAAAGGCATGGGTATGAGCGGAATGAATCTAAATTTAGGCATCAGCAACTCCTATTGTAGAATCGAAATTTACATAAACCGAGGCGTCAAGGAAGAAAACAAAACCATATTCGATGCCATATATGCCCACAAAGAATCTATAGAAAAAGCGTTCGGTGAGCAACTTGTCTGGGAACGAATGGACGAAAACGTCACATCCCGAATCAAGTATCAATTGGATGGCGTGAGTTATTTCAACGAGGAAGATTGGACTAAAATGATCGATTTTATGCTTAAGTATTCCTTTTTGATGGACTTGGCATTCAAGGATGTTATAAAGAAGGTTTCGGGGCAGCTTAAGAAGTTGTGAGTTACTCCTTTTTAGCCTACCCTAAAAGGCTAAAAAGGAGTAACTCACAGTATAAGAAAAAGGTAGTGGGCAGAATATGCAGTTAGTTATGAATCCAGATAGTCCGCAAAAATATAGCAAGTCGACAGTTGAGTGCATTTCTTATCTTGTTCGTAATCCGAAGTTTTGTGTTGATATTTTGTCGGCGGAGTATGCGTTTTCGCTTGAGATGCTTTTGGAGTATGCTGATGTATTGAATTGGTCGTTGTTGTCTTCAAATACGAATATTAAGTGGGACTTTGATATTTTGTATCATTTGTATGACAGGATTTCATGGGGTGAGTTGACTGTTAATCCTGCTGCTTTTACCGATGTTT
>CAZKMY010000089.1:0-3482 GCA_964554085.1 uncultured Pseudomonadales bacterium | reverse complement strand
ACCACCCCGAACCCATCCCCCCCGGCGAGGCGAGAAAGCTAAATGCCGATATGTTTATTGACGACCGCAACTTTGGCGGAGTCCCCGACTGGGGATTTATATATCAGGCGCTGAAGAGGTATCCGAATGAGTGTTTAACCCCTGAAATATTTGAGAAGAACACCGATTCTTCAGATTTTAAAAGGGTGAAGAGCTCTCAGAAGAGCGGAATTATGGGAAAATTATTTGGTAAATAGAGTTTTATGACTAACCCAAAATATACTATTCTTGTCACAGGTGGAGCCGGTTTTATCGGCTCCAACCTTTGTGAGCACTTTCTGGAGAGGGGTTATAAGGTGATATGTCTGGACAACTTCTCAACCGGATTCAGAAAAAACATTGAGCCGTTTTTTGAAAATCCCAGCTTCTCACTAATTGAGGGAGACATAAGGAGCCTTGATACCTGCCTGAATGCAACAGAAGGTGTTGACTATGTACTCCACCAGGCTGCCCTGGGGTCGGTCCCCCGTTCAATAAAAGACCCTATCACCACCAACGATGTAAACATCGGAGGTTTCCTGAATATGCTGGTCGCTTCCAGAGATAATAAAGTCAAACGCTTTATCTACGCAGCCTCATCCAGCACTTATGGAGACTCCCCTACACTTCCAAAAGTAGAGGACAAAATTGGCAAACCCCTCTCACCTTATGCAATTACAAAATATGTAAACGAACTCTATGCCGATATCTTTTCTAAAACCTACGGCATGGAATGCATAGGTCTACGATACTTCAATGTATTTGGTAAAAGACAAGACCCAAACGGTGCATATGCAGCTGTCATACCTCTATGGGTAAAACAACTGATAAACCATGAACAACCGGTTATCAATGGACAAGGTGATTACTCCAGGGACTTTACTTATGTTGCAAACGTGGTTGAGGTAAACGAAAAAGCAATCCTTGCCGCTTCCAATAAAATTACAAACAAAGAGGGCTTCAATAACCAAGTTTTCAACGTTGCATTTGGAGGCAACACCAACCTGAAAGAGCTATTCGGCATACTAAGAGACAACCTTGCAAAATTCGACAGTAAAATAGCAGAAATCACCCCTATCCACGGCCCGTATCGTTCCGGAGATATCCCCCACTCCCAGGCATCAATAGATAAAGCCAAAGAGCTCCTTGGCTATAACCCAAAATACAGTGCAAAGGAGGGTTTTGCACTGGCTACAGAATGGTACTGGAACAACATAAGATAATGTACAAACAACTATGAAAGATATTAAAATCGCAGTAATCGGTTTAGGCTATGTAGGACTTCCACTTGCAAGAATTTTTTCAACAAAGTACATAACAGTAGGGTACGATTTGAACCCGTCTCGTGTAGATGAATTAATGAATGGAGTTGACAGTACTCTTGAGGTAGACAACACATTACTGCAGAACGCAATAAAAAATGGATTAATTTGCACCACCGATATTGAACAAATACGAGATTGTAATTTTTATGTAGTAGCTGTACCCACACCTGTAGATAAAAACAAAAACCCCGACTTAAGTCCTCTATATGGTGCCAGTGAAACTGTGGGGAAAGTAATCTCCAAGGGAGATATTGTGGTTTATGAATCCACGGTCTATCCCGGAGTTACTGAAGAAGAATGCATTCCTGTTGTAGAAAAAGTTAGTGGATTAAAATACAACCAAGACTTTTTTGCAGGATATAGTCCAGAACGTATTAATCCTGGAGACAAAGAGCACACAGTAGAAAAAATCAAAAAAGTCACCTCCGGCAGCACCCCTGAAATAGGTAAAATTGTAGATGATATCTATGCTTCTGTCATAGGTGCAGGTACACACCTAGCCCCAACAATAAAGGTGGCAGAAGCAGCAAAAGTAATTGAAAACTCACAGCGAGATATAAACATTGCGTTTGTGAATGAGCTTGCTAAAATTTTCAATAGAATGGGCATAAATACTCAAGATGTACTGGAAGCTGCAGGTACAAAATGGAACTTTCTACCATTCAAACCAGGGCTAGTTGGAGGTCACTGCATTGGTGTGGATCCTTACTACCTTGCGCAAGCGGCACAGCGATTTGGCTATAATCCCGAAATCATTCTTGCAGGACGCAGAATGAACGACGGAATGGGTAAATATGTTGCTGATGAAGTTATAAAACTAATGCTAAAGAAAGGAATCCAGGTTCTAGGCTCTAAAATATTGATACTAGGTTTTACATTCAAAGAAAACTGCCCCGATGTACGAAACACCAAAGTGATTGATATCGTAAAAACCTTGGAAGACTACAATGCAAATGTAACCATTCACGACCCTTGGGCCAATTCTAATGTTGCAAAACATGAATATGGTGTGGAGCTGCAGAACGAGCTTCCGCATGAGGAATTTGATGCGGTAATCCTTGCAGTGGCACACAATGAGTTTAAGAATCTTGACATCGCCCACATTTCCAATGGGAACAGCGTGGTGTATGATGTGAAGGGGATTTTAAGTGAAGAGGTGATTGATGGGAAGTTGTGAGGATAATAATAATGAAAAAAATGTTATGCTTGTTTTAGGTATCCGCCCTGAAACCATCAAGGTGGCACATTGGTAAATTAATTTCAACAACACACAGATCAGTTTGAAAACGTCGTCTGCGTAACAGGTTAGCATCGGGAGATTCTCTACTTGCAAATCGCAGACGTGGAAGAGAATACATGATCCCAACCGTGCGGATGAAATTCCCTACTAATTGACCAATATCAACAAATCAAGAACCTGCTGGGCTAAAAACCGCGTTACTGTATGTGTGCAGGACTGGAAGAAGCAATGAAATGGTACCGTGATAATTTGTAAGTATGATTAGCAGAATTATAGATATTTATAGAAAGTATTTTTGGGCGCCAATTAAATATGCTCGTTCTATTGGAGTAGAGATTGGAGATAATTGTTCAATTGCCATTCGATATTTTGGCTCAGAACCTTATTTAATTAAGATTGGTAGCAACGTTCAAATAACAAATGGTGTTAGATTATTTACGCATGGAGGGAATTGGGTAGTAAGGAGAATTTATAAAGATTTTGATTCATTTGGAAAGATTGTAATAGGTGATAATGTATATATAGGAAATAATGCTCTTATATTACCAGGTGTGATTATAGGAAGTAATGTTATTATTGGTGCGGGTAGCGTTGTAACAAAATCAATACCAAACAATAAGATTGTTGCGGGTAACCCGGTACGTATAATATGTGAATTGGATGATTTTTATATTGAAAGAATGAAAAAATTCAATGTGAGTTCTAAAGGAATGAAGTATGATGAGAAAAAAAAATACTTATTGAATCTTCCCGATGAGTCTTTCATAAAGAAAAAGTCCCTATAATTGTAATAATAGGATTTACATATTGATATTGATTCAAGACTCAAAATAGTATTTTATATCATTGGTGTCCGGTAAAAAATATTCGCTAAAATGAAGGGGAACCCCTTTCGGTAA
>CAZKMY010000088.1:0-3771 GCA_964554085.1 uncultured Pseudomonadales bacterium | reverse complement strand
CCATCAAAGATCTACCCAAACACTTACGTCCCCGCGAAAAACTCATTGATAGGGGAGTGGAAAATCTTTCCGATCCCGAACTTCTGGCAATTCTATTACGCACGGGTAACCGCAATGTTTCAGCCATCGACTTATCCAAACAAATTCTCACTAAAAATCCCATTACCAAACTCCTCGATCTTTCGTATGAAAACGTTACTAAACTCAAAGGTATCGATGCGGGAAAAGCCTGTACCATTTTGGCCGCCTTCGAATTATCCAAACGGGCACTAAATAAATTCGACAATTCTTTACCCCTAATTGATTCCCCGCAAAAAGCCATCGACCAGCTGACAGACATCCGTACCAAAACCAAAGAACATTTTGTCGCCCTTTACCTCAATGCCCGCAACCAATTAATTCATCGCGAAATTATTTCCATCGGCACCCTGAATTCATCCCTCGTTCATCCCCGCGAAGTCTTCGCTCCCGCGCTAGAATACAAAGCTGCCAGCATCATCCTGGCTCACAATCATCCCAGCAGCGATCTAGTTCCTTCTGCCGAAGACCAATCCATCACCCACCGCCTCACTGAAGCTGGTAATCTCCTCGGCATCACCGTCCTCGACCACCTCATCCTCACCAAGGACAACTTCCTCAGCATGAAAGAAACCGGCCACCTCTAACCATCCCGTCCTCTACTCATTTTTTATCTGGTGGTAGAATGGGGAAAGTATGAAAAATCAAAACAATGAATCATTTGAACAACAGCTTTTTAAAGCAGCCGATAAACTTAGAAAAAACATTGATGCCGCTGAATACAAACACGTTGCACTCGGCCTCATTTTCTTAAAATACATTTCCGACTCTTTTGAAGAACTTCATGAGAAACTCTTAAGTGCTAAAGATGGATACGAAGGGGCAGACCCCGAAGATAAAGATGAGTACAAAGGTGAAAATGTATTCTGGGTTCCGCAAGAAGCTCGCTGGTCATATCTCCACGCCCGATCAAAACTTCCATCAATTGGTACCGATATCGACCGAGCCATGGAACTTATAGAAAAAGATAATCCTACGCTCAAAGGAGTATTACCAAAAGTCTTTGCCCGACCAAATTTAGACAAAGCTGCTCTGGGTGGATTAATTGATCTCATTGGTAACATCGCCTTAGGCGATGAACAGGCCAAATCAAAAGATTTACTCGGTAAAGTATACGAATACTTCCTCGGTGAATTTGCCAACGCCGAAGGAAAAAAAGGTGGTCAATTCTATACCCCCAAATCGATCGTCAAACTAATGGTGGAAATGGTCCAACCATTCCATGGTCGGGTGTATGACCCCTGTTGTGGCTCAGGCGGTATGTTTGTCATGAGTGAAAAGTTTGTCGAAAGTCATCGCGGCAACATTGATGACATTTCCGTCTATGGTCAAGAAAGTAATCAGACAACTTATCATCTTTGTCGAATGAACCTAGCTATTAGAGGCGTGGATGGTTCACAAGTCATCTGGAATACCGAAGGATCATTTTTAAACGACGCTCACCCCGATTTAAAATCAGATTACATCCTCGCCAATCCGCCATTTAATGACAGTGATTGGAGTGGGGAATTGCTTCGCACCGATGCTCGCTGGGAATTTGGTCTACCTCCAACAGGCAATGCCAACTTCGCCTGGATGCAACACATGATTCACCATCTTGCTCCTAATGGCATCATGGGGCTCGTCTTAGCCAATGGCTCTTTATCATCCAATACTTCTGGTGAAGGTGACATTCGGAAAGCTATCGTCAAAGCAAATCTTGTCGACTGTATTGTTGCCCTACCAAAACAATTGTTTTACAACACGGGTATTCCAGCCTGTCTTTGGTTCATTTCCCGAAAACGATCAGGTAATCAGGATCGCAAACGCTTAAATGAAATTCTGTTCATTGATGCAAGTGAAGTGGGTCATTTGGAAGACAGAACTCACCGTGTCTTTACAGATGAAGATATAAATAAAATCGCCGAGACATATCACGAATGGCGAAACGTTGAAGGGAAATATCAAGACATTAAAGGTTTTTGCAAGTCAGCCAACCTTGAAGAAGTAGATAAAAACAATTTTGTCATGACTCCAGGTCGATATGTCGGTATTCCTGACGAAGTAGATGATGGTATTCCTTTTGAAACCAAGATCGCCGAACTCACCAAGCGACTTTCCGAGCAAATGGCCAAGGAGCAAGAATTAAATCAAGAAATTAAAAAGCAGTTAGAAAAAGTCGGCTTTAAGTTATGAGTGACTACATTCTTTTTCTTGACGAAACTGGCCACCATGGTTTGAAAGCTATTGATCAACAATTTCCAATTCTTCTCCTTTGTGGTTTCGTTATCGAAAAAGAATATTATCTTCATACCCTAATCCCTCAATTCGAAGAGCTTAAAACAAAATACTTTGATAGCAAAGAAATTGTTTTTCACTCAAGGGATATTCGAAAATGGCAATACCAGTTTAAGTGCCTCGGAGAACCGTTAAAGAGACAGGATTTTTACAATGATATTGATGACATGATTAAAAATGCACAAATACATGTAATCTCTGCGGCAATTTTAAAAAACAAACTAATCGGTCAGTATGGACCACAAGCAAATAACCCGTACGACTTATCGTTAACGTTTATTCTAGAACGAACTGTCTTCCTCACTGATAGATTACAATGCTCAAAAGTTGAAGTTATTGCGGAAGCGAGAGGAAAAGTGGAGGATGCCAAGCTTCATCAACAATTTCAAGTCATAACAAACAATGGCACTCAATTTGTAAATCGAGAGAGATTCTCTCAAAGATTTTCTGATATCGATTTTAAGAAAAAATCAGAAAATATTATAGGCACACAGTTAAGTGATTTGATTGCATACCCGATTGCTACCAAAATCCTATACCCAGAACGTGAGAATTTTGCCTTTAGAATTATTGAGCCAAAATTATACCGACAATTTAATAATGGAGATTATTTGGGATATGGATTAAAAATATTCCCATAAAAAAATAAACCCCCGGAGGGGTTTATCGATCGTGATCCACGATCCATAGTTAGTATAGCAAGGAAATCAACTCATTGCAAATTAGTAGTAGATAACAAACACATTATGACTAATCAACCCACAAATAACTCCCTCTCGTCCCTCCCCCCCGGCTGGAAAGAAACGACACTAGGAGAAGTCGTAGATTTAATTATCGACCATCGCGGATTAACCCCTAAGAAGTTAGGCGGAGATTGGTCAAGCATTGGCTATAGGGCAATTTCTGCAAAAACAATTAAGAATGGAACGCTCGTCAACGAAGATCAAATGAATGTATTATCTGAAAAGCTTTACAGAAAATGGATGAAAAAAGAAATTCAACGAGGAGATATATTTCTTACTTCAGAAGCTCCTCTTGGCGAACATCTTGTATGGAAATCTGATGAAAAGCTTGTTTTAAGCCAACGAATTTTTGGAATTCGTACAGACAAGCAAGTGTTAGATCCATATTTTTTCAATTACTTCATGGATAGCGATTATTTCCAGCATGAACTAAAAAGTAAAGAGTCGGGATCAACTGTATCAGGAATTAAACAAACCGAGTTGTTGTTAACAAATGTCTTACTTCCTCCACTTCCTGAGCAACAAGCCATCGCCGCAGTCTTATCTAGTCTCGACGACAAAATTGAACTACTTCGTGAACAAAACAAAACCCTCGAAACCCTCGCCCAAACCATTTTCAAAGAATGGTTCGTCAAATATAACTTCCCGGGTTTCAGCGGGAAACTGATCGATT
>CAZKMY010000087.1:0-3845 GCA_964554085.1 uncultured Pseudomonadales bacterium | reverse complement strand
GTAGCACTCCTGATGGTACGGTGTTGGATAATCGGGTGAATGTGTCTGCTTCGACTACGGATCCTGTTCCTGAGAATAATAATGATACTCATGTGACTGATGTGGATGCGGTTGCTGATTTGGGTGTGACTAAGACTGGTCCGAGTACTGTTGTTGCTGGTAATGGTATTACGTATACGGTTGTTGTGACGAATTATGGTCCTAGTGATAGTCAGGATGTGTATTTGGCTGATTTGTTGCCTGGTTGGATTTATAATGTGACTTATGGTGCGGTTAGTAGTAGTTTTGCTGGTCATAATGTGCCTGTGGGCACGGTTTGGAGTAGTCCTTTGTATTGGGCCACGGTTTATGCTAATGAGATTATTACTTTGACGATTAGTGGTACGGTTAATAGTAGCACTCCTGATGGTGCGGTGTTGGTTAATCGGGTGAATGTGTCTGCTTCGACTACGGATCCTGTTCCTGAGAATAATAACGATACGACAGTCACTGATGTGAATACTACTGCTGATTTGGGTGTGACTAAGACTGGTCCGAGTACTGTTACTGCTGGTAATGGTATTACGTATACGGTTGTTGTGACGAATTATGGTCCTAGTGATAGTCAGGATGTGTATTTGGCTGATTTGTTGCCTGGTTGGATTTATAATGTGACTTATGGTGCGGTTAGTAGTAGTTTTGCTGGTCATAATGTGCCTGTGGGCACGGTTTGGAGTAGTCCTTTGTATTGGGCCACGGTTTATGCTAATGAGATTATTACTTTGACGATTAGTGGTACGGTTAATAGTAGCACTCCTGATGGTACGGTGTTGGATAATCGGGTGAATGTGTCTGCTTCGACAACTGACCCTAACCCCAACAACAATAACGATACTCATGTAACAGATGTGGACACTCAAGCATCTCTAACCATCATTAAAACTTCAGTAACCGAAGGCTCTGACGTAAATAAAATCGTAGGCGGTTATCCAATACATTACACTATAGTAATAACCAATACCGGTCCATCAGACGCTCTGAACGTTACATTCGATGATTATTACACGCCAGGTATTCTTATAAACACCTATTACTCCACATCTACCGGAATTCCATGGACTGCCTACACAAATCCTCTGATCATAGATCCTATAATTGCTAGTCTGGCTCCCGGACAGAATGTGACTATCTGGATCAACGGTACTGTAATGACCAACGCCACCGAAGGAATCAACAACACTGCAGGAACCTCATCACCAACAGATCCCGATGGAAGGAAAACAGACTCTGTTTTCAACGACATACAAAAAGCCCATGTAACCATTAAAAAGACTGTAAGCAATCCACAACCATACTTGCACGAAATCATACATTTCACCCTCATAGTGCAGAACTGGGGACCGGACACTGCTATAGACGTTTTAGTGACAGATAAACTCCCTGCAGGCATTGTATACATACGTTCTACTGCCAACTACGGATCATACAACCCAACTACTGGAATATGGACCATTGGAAACCTTCCAAATAACACCATAGCACGACTAATAATAACGGTGGGTGTTGAAAAGTTAGGACCAATCGAAAACCATGCTCACGTCTCAACTGGATCATGGGATCCAATACTGGGCCCTAGAAATGCATCAGCATCCATATATGTCAGAGAAAAGCCTATACCCACACCGAAACCCAAAACAGTCGGCATGCAAACCACAGGATCACCATTACCATTACCTTTATTCGTGATGGCTGTATTAATGGTGATAAGTGGACTCGGATTAAAAAGAAGGCGATGATGGAAAAAAACTCATCATCCCATTTTTTCCTATTTTTTATTTTTAAATTTTAAACACATTTATTTGAAGAAAAACAATTATTCAGGCATGTAAACATATTTTCCCTTATTTTCAATTATTTCACCATCTTCCATAACCTTCCGCCCACGCACCAATGTCATCGTTGGAATTCCCTTAACTTGGAATCCTTCAAATGGAGTGTATCTAGACTTGGATTTGAAATCATCCGGATCAATCACAGCTTCCCTTTTAAGATCCACCACAGTCAGATCTGCATCCATACCTTCTTTTATAAAACCTTTATAGGGAATATTAAATATTTTTGCAGGGTTTTCACATAACAATCGTCTGATGGTTTTGAAACTAATTTTTCCCTCATTGAGCAGTGTTAAAAGTAAGGGAAGAATGATTTCAATACCCGGAACCCCTGGAGGAGCATCCCAAATATTTTCTTCCTTTTCCTCCATGGTGTGAGGAGCATGATCAGTTCCAATTATATCTATCATTGACAGATAGTTAACGTCCAATTGATTGTCTTTATCACGTAGAGGGGGGTTTGTCTTAGCCAGAGTTCCGAATTTGGAAAGGTAACTTGAATCTAGAAAAAGATGGTGAGGAGTGATCTCTGATGTAACTTTCAGATGGGCTTTCTGTGACTGAAAGATCAATTCCATTGATTTTTTGGTGCTAACATGACAAAAGTGTATTTTTTGTTGGAATTTTCTTGCCAATAAAAGACCGTTCATCACAGCATCAATTTCTGCCTTCGGTGGTCGTGCTTGGGCATACAACTCTGGATCAGATCCTTCATTTTTCATCAGTTTAGTGAAATGTCTAACATTATTTCCATCTTCTGCATGAAGGGATATCAACTGATCTCCACCAACCCTATTTATCTCACTGAAAGCCTTCATTAAATTATCATGATCAATAAGATCCATGAAGATCTTGAAGGATGCCGGTCTTAATTTGGCTACTTCCTCAATATGTGACAGATCACCAACACCTGCATGTAGTCCAAAATCAACCAAACTCTTTCTTCGGGCGATCTTCAGTTTTTCATTAAAAGCTTCCGGAGTATCGGTGGCTGGAATGGTATTGGGCATCTCTAAGACTGTGGTAAATCCCCCAGCAGCTGCAGCAGCACTTCCTGTATTGAAATCTTCCTTAAACGTAAGACCCGGATCTCTGAAATGAACATGGGCATCAATCAAACCTGGAAGAACAATTTTACCCTGCAAATCCAGGGTGGTATCTGCCTTTGATGGTAATTTCTTAATGGATAATATCTTCCCATTTTCAATTCCCAAACATGCTGTTTCACTATCAGTATCCAGCTTACAGTTCACAAGACAGAGGTCTAACATTTTACACCTAAAACTAAATAGTTAACTTCCTAGTTGCATGATAACAACTTGGACAAATATGATTATAGATGATTTGTAAAAATAATCATATAACTTTGATTTATTCGTATTTAGTCAATCATAGCACTTTTTTATTCTTTTTTGGTATGATTTGTTTTATGAGCACAAGTTCTATTTATGATTACCATAAATAAAAATAATAGTTAATTATACAAACGTAATATTTTTTATATACACAAAAAACCAACATTTGAGGTATGAAGATGATAAGAACATCAAAGGTAGGAAAATGAGGAGGGTCAATTAACGCAACAATACCCCTTGTTATTGTAGAATTGTTTGATATTAAAGAAGGTGATGTCCTTAAATGGGTTGGTATCGTTGGTGAAGGAACTCCATCATTAATTGTTGAAAAAGAAGAAAAAGAATCTTCAGAATAATTTTTATTTTCATGGAGGTTCATCTCCCCTGAACCTCCTGCTCTTGTAACTGTTTTTCTAAAAATTGTATTCGTTCCCAAATCTCTCGGTTTTCACTTGTTAACCTTGCCCTCTCAGGATAAGGGAGATCCGGACTCTAAACCTGGTAATTATTGTCTAATCTTTCTCTCAGACTCTGTAATTCTTTGTAGTTGTTGTTTTCATAAATTATATTAGACGGTTCTGTCCATATTTGCAATTGCACCACCTTTACTTGTATAGGG
>CAZKMY010000086.1:0-3877 GCA_964554085.1 uncultured Pseudomonadales bacterium | reverse complement strand
AGATGCAGACACAGAAGGAATTATTAATCTTTTTAACGATACAGCCGTAGAAAATCTCATCCATCACAATATATGTTACCGATGCCCTGATTGTGTTGTTGACGCATGCTCAAACTTGATCAACATAAATCAAAAGCGTGTTTCAAAGGAATGGAAAAAGAGCGGAAAAACTGGTGAGGTTTTATTTAAACAATTACGGACTCAAAACGAATCGGCAGATTTTGTCATTCAAGAAATTGAGAAAATAAAAAGTTTAAGCCCAGAGGCTTCGGTAATGATTCTTTCTGCTGTCGAATTTGCCATCGAAGAGATATTGGTCGCTTTGAAAAATAAGAATATTGCGTACACAAGTCTGTGGAATCAAAAAATTGATTTTGAAAAAATAAAACGTGTATGGGAAATCAGAACGATACTTGGCAACAAGAAAATACTCAACCTTTTATTTCTGGTTCATGCGAATATTAAGACTAATAAAAAGGTACTTAAAAATATTAATGAATTGCTGGGTAAGAATCTTAATTTTGAAACAATTTTAGATTTTGTAGAAAAAGGTGGTTATGTAGATTCTGCGATAACTACTTTGATCAAAAATAAGCCATCACTAGCTGATGTGATAGGCCTTGAGCAATACTCATTCTTATCACAATATTTATCCGAAGCTACTTTAGAAGAAGACTTGGAAAGATTGGCAAAAGTGATTTCTGAACCTCTACCTTTCGATTCAACTGGTATAAATATTATGTCCGTCCATAAATCTAAAGGCCTACAAGCAGATCATGTTTTTATGGTTGGTATGGTTGAGGGTATAATCCCGAACGCTCTTCGTGGTCTTGATACGGTTGAGGCACAGAGGAGATTGTTATTTGTTGGAATGAGCCGAGCAAAAAATAAGCTCTTTCTTTTATCTACGATTGAGTGGGACGGAAAATATGTTAACCGGGTTGATAAAAAACACAATTCCGATTTGATTTCAAATCAAGAAAATATCAGGGACGAACATCAACATTTATAACAGAACTTAATTTATCATAATATGAAGCACTACAAATACATTGAATCAGATTTAGAAGAAGCAATCCTTGAATGGTTTGAGGAAGACCTTGGATATTCCGTTGCCTTTGGACCGGATATTGCTTTTGACGGCGAACATCCGGAACGCCAATCGTACAAGGATGTTGTTTTGGTTGATCGTCTGCGTAGTGCTGTAGCTCAAATAAACTCCACTATTCCCAGAGACGCACAAGAGGAAGCAATCAAAAAAGCGGTTAATGTCGCTTACTCTAGTCCTAATCTTTTAACCACCAACCAAGCCTTTCACAAAATGCTGACTGAAGGCATTGATGTTGAATATGCTCGAGAGGATGGCACGATTGCCGGTGACAAGGTATATCTTTTTGATACTAAGAATTTAAATAATAACGACTGGTTGGCAGTCAATCAATTTACTGTCGTTGAGAATAATAATAATCGCCGTCCGGATGTGATGATCTTTGTAAACGGTTTGCCAATGGCCATCTTTGAGTTAAAGAATCCGGCCGACGCAAACGCTACGCTTAAAAGTGCTTTCAATCAGATTCAAACATACAAAGCTGAGATTCCATCTTTGTTTGCTTATAACGAGATTTGCGTTTTGGCCGATCATGTAAAGAGTGCAGTTGTTGGCACGATCTCGGCTGATATGGATCGCTTCGTTGGCTGGAAAAGTATTGACGGCAAAAAGATTGTTAAAACCAATGACTTGGAAATCCTGATCAAAGGAGTTTTTGCTAAAGAGCGACTGCTGGATATCGTCAAAAACTTTATTGTCTTTGAGAGCGAAAAGGATTCAAAAAATAATATTAGCAAGACAATAAAAAAGCTGTCGGCGTATCACCAATATTTTGCAGTTACTAAAGCAGTTAAGAAAACTGCCGAAGCATCGTCTCCTAATGGCGACAGACGAGCTGGTGTTGTTTGGCATACGCAAGGTTCCGGCAAGTCTTTGTCTATGGTTTTTTATGCCGGCAAAATTATTCAGGCCTTGGACAATCCAACTTTGGTTTTACTCACTGATCGTAATGACTTGGACGGTCAATTGTTTGGCGTATTCTCTCATTGCAGTGATTTGATTCGACAGACTCCCAAACAGGCTCAAGATAGGTCTGATCTCAAAAAGCTTCTTTCAGTCGCTTCCGGTGGTGTAGTTTTTACTACCATCCAAAAGTTCATGCCAGAGATTAAAGGCGACAAACATCCGCTTCTTTCGGACCGCAAAAATATTATCGTAATTGCTGATGAAGCTCACCGTAGCCAATATGATTTTATTGACGGCTTTGCTCGCCACATGCACGATGCTTTGCCCTACGCTTCATTTATTGGATTTACTGGTACACCGATTGAGTTGTCGGATAAAAACACACGAGCGGTCTTTGGTGAATATATTGATGTGTACGATATTACTCGAGCCGTGGAGGATAAAGCGACCGTACCAATTTATTATGAAGCCCGATTGGCCAAGATTGATTTACTCAAGGAATTGACGCCAAAAATTGATGCTGAATTTGAAGAATTGACCGAGGGTGAAGAAGTAGAAAAGAAAGAAAAGCTTAAAAGCAAATGGGCGCGCCTCGAAGCTATGATTGGCTCGGAGAAAAGAGTTGCTTTGATTGCCAAAGATGTAGTTGAACATTTTGAGGCTCGCCTTGGTGTTATGGACGGCAAAGGTATGTTTGTTTCTATGAGCCGAAGAATTGCTGTTGAACTTTATGATGAGATTATTAAACTGCGACCGCAGTGGCATAGTGATGATATTAAAAAGGGTTTTATAAAAGTGGTGATGACCGGCTCGGCCAGTGACCCAGCAAATTACCAAAAGCATATTCATACCAAAGAGGAACGAGACTTGCTGGCTGATCGTATGAAAGATCCAAAGGACGAGCTCAAACTAGTTATCGTTCGTGATATGTGGCTTACCGGCTTTGACGCTCCGTCAATGCACACAATGTACATCGATAAGCCAATGCAAGGTCACGGACTGATGCAGGCAATTGCTCGTGTGAACAGAGTTTATAAAGATAAACCGGGCGGACTCATTGTTGACTATCTTGGTATTGCACCATCGCTCAAGGAAGCTCTTTCCTACTACACGCAAGAAGGCAAAGAAGCACCAACTGTTAAGCAGGAAGATGCCATTAGCATCATGCTTGAAAAATACGAGATGGTTAAGGCGATGTATCATGGCTTTGATTACTCTGGTTATTTTTCTGATAAAGCTAGGGATAAGGCAGAAATTGCTGGCAAGGCAATGGATCACATTTTAGGAATTGAGAACGGCAAGAAACGATATTTGCAGAGCGTTGCTGAATTGTCCCAGGCCTTTGCTTTGTCCGTGCCAAGCAATGAGGCATTACATATTCGTGACGAAGTTGCCTTTTTCCAAACTGTCCGAGCTTTCATTGCAAAGTTTGAACAGACTGGCGGTCTCGGTGGACCGACAATGGAAGATTACGATCAGGCTATTAGACAGATTGTTTCTGATGCCGTCACTTCAGATAAGGTTATAAATATTTTTGACGCAGCTGGATTGAAAAATCCGAATGTGGCTGTTTTGTCTGATGAATTTTTGCAGGAGGTACAGGGACTGGAACGCAAGAATGTGGCTTTGGAAGTTTTGAAGCGATTACTGAATGATGAGATCCGCACAATGGAAAAGAAGTTTTTGGTCAAGTCACGATCGTTTGCCAAGATGCTTGAAGAGACAATAAAGAAATACCAAAATCAGACTATTGAAGCGGCTCAAGTAATTGCGGAGTTGGTAGAGCTAGCAAAGAAAATTCGCGAGGAGAAGAATCGTGGAGCTAACCTTAATCTCACCGAAGATGAGGTGGCATTCTACGAT
>CAZKMY010000085.1:0-3910 GCA_964554085.1 uncultured Pseudomonadales bacterium | reverse complement strand
CGCTCAAAACCCACCCACAACCGCCATACTCGGCTGTACGCATTACCCCCTCATCACTGACGCGTTACAACACTATCTCCCATCCACTCAATTCATAAACGTGGGTGTTTCAACCGCACACGAACTGAAAACAATTCTCAACACCAGCAGCCTTGAATCCGACAATTCTCCAGTCAAACATGAATACTATGCTACCGACGTAACTGACAATTTCCGCATCATCGCTGAACAGTTCCTTCAATCACCACTCACCATTACTCCCACACATCTCACAGATTAAATTGATCCCTCAACCTTGCCACGGGGAAACTTCGCTTTGTACGCTGCCACCACCAAATCAGCCGCCTTTTCTATCGAATAAAACGTTGTATTTAGTGTCAGATCATAATATTTGGGAGACCTGATATCCTTGCCAAAATATTGTTTTACAAATGTTTCTCGATCAGCGGAGACATGTTGAATAATTTCCCGTGCTTTTGCAAAATCGATGCCCTCATATTGAATTGCCCGCGCTACTCGAACCCGATACGGAGCCACCACTTGTACCTGTAATCCATAAGCCTTGGGAGCAATAAAGTTGGAACCCCGTCCCACAATCACCACACTCCCTTTTTGCACTAGTCGATATACCACCTGACATAGATTTCTAAAATACACCTCATCAGAAATATAATCGGGGTTAAACATACTTTGAACAAAATCAGTAATGCCAGACCGACCCTTTTCATCCACATGTGACATGAGTTTGGCAGGTTTATGCATTTTCTCCGCCACCCGTTCAATCAATTTTCGATCATACAGCTTAAAACCTAACCGCTTCGCCAATAGCTTAGCGATCGGTTTCCCGCCACTACCAGGTTCACGAGAAATAGTAATATACGGTTTGAACGGTTTTTCTTGTGTCAACCGCCGTTCAATCTCCGCCACAACTTCTTCTTTTTCCAACACATCCCGAGCTGTTTCTTCGCCTATGAACATGTTAAAAGTAAATCTACGCCAAAACCTCTCGCATTTCAATGCGTATTAGTTATGCGTTCCTCCACCCATCCTGCTCCACATCCATCTGGCCACGATTTATTCAATTTACTATCAAATCCGTGATGCTTATTCGCTTGATCCTCAGGAATTGATGCATCATAAACCACAATTTCCACTCCCTTATCTGTCACATGCCGCTCTTGAGTATACGTTCCTCCAGATTCCACCAAAATAGCTTCCGCCAGCACCAGTCGACCGGAACGTTCTTCCACCGACTCTGTATCAAACATAAATCCTACAGATATATTCTTCTTTTTTTCCATCTGCGAATTATCTCATACCAAACCTTGAGAGAAACACGGAAACCAAGTACAATACGGGATTGATATGGGTCGCTAGCCCTGTCCCGGTGACCACCGGGGTCAATCGGTTAGAACCAATTAATATCTGGGTCGCTAGCCCTGTCCCGGTAACCACCGGGGTCAATCGGTTAGAACCAATTAATATCTGGGTCGCTAGCTCAATCGGTTAGAGCGATTGCCTCTTAAGCAATAGGTTCTGGGTTCGATCCCCAGGCGACTCACACAATCACCTGCGCCCATAGTTCAACGGATAGAACTGCAGTCTTCGGAACTGTTAATGGGGGTTCGATTCCCTCTGGGCGCACATGATAAATCAGCGTTCTATCGATGTCGTTGACCAAGCCATTTTCTCCAAACATTTCCGCCACCCCCTTTATGATTCATACTGCTTTTCCAATGTTCCTCAAACAATTCTCAGTTTATTTGGCATTGGCAACCCGACACTTCCTCAAGATTGTCTAAACACACTCGCTCCTCAATACGATCAAGTTGTTCTCTTTTTCGTCGATGCATTTGGTTGGCGATTTTTTGAGCGACAATTACCCTTGTCCCCATTTCTTCAGCAGCTTGCCGAGGGGGGAGTTGTATCCAAACTTACTTCCCAATTTCCCAGTACTACCACGGCTCACGTAACCACCATGAATACAGGATCTCCAGTAGGGGATCATGGGTTATACGAATGGAATTATTACGAACCAAAACTCCATGCCGTTATTCATCCACTTCTCTATTCGTATGCAGGGGATACAACCCGCAACACAATCGCCGACTCATCCATCGATCCCGCCAGTATATTTCCCACTAAAACTATTTTTAAACGCTTGAAAAAACACAATGTACCCTCCCATATTTATCAATCAAAAATGATTATGGATGGCTCGTATAGCCAAGCAATTCTGGACAGTACCATTCCGCATGGATACACCACCCTAGCAGAAGGACTGATTAATCTCGTCAATCAGGTTAATCTTGGCTTAAACGGATATCATTACTTTTATTACAGTGAATTCGACACCGTAGCACACAACTATGGCCCCAATTCCCCACAAGCTGATGCTCAAATCCAGTTATTTTTCCACGCCCTCGAAAACTTTTTCTACAAAAAAATATCTCAAAAACAAAACGTGCTTACGCTCATTATTGCTGATCATGGTCAAGTAGAAGTATCACCTCAAACTTGTTTTTATCTCAACTTGGATGCACCGGAAATAATTCCCCATCTCAAAACATTACCCAATGGCCAACCTATCATTCCTGCCGGATCACCCCGTGACTTTTTTCTCCATGTTCAGGAATCAAAACTGGAAATAACCAAGACGATCCTCACAAAAAAATTGCAGGGAAGTGCGGAAGTGTACCTTGTCCAAGATCTTATCAATCAAGGCTTCTTTGGTCCAACCTGTTCGCAAACATTTCTATCACGGGTAGGCAACCTCGTCATTCTGCCGCATATCGGTCAAACCGTCTGGTGGTTTGAAAAAGATAAATTCTGGCAGCGGTATCATGGTCACCACGGAGGTCTAACTCCCCAAGAAATGGACATCCCTCTCATCATCTATCCGCTGACCTAGTTCTTCTCTTTCACTTCCCATTTAGCAGCCTTCATCAAGGCTTGCATCTGTGCCGTTGGTTTATGATCACTATCGAGCAGTGAAAAATCTTCAAACGGACCCTTAAATCCACGGAGTAAAAACACAGTGACTGCTTTAATCCGTTCATCATTCCAAATATGCTTTACCGCATATTGGTAATATCCTGGCAACAAGCGATTTACCGCTTTTGACTGTTTCCACCCCGTCTCTGTGATATACACCAAATATTGCTTGCCCGTAAGCCGTTTGAGCGTACTTAGTTCATTTTCATAGCCCCGCAAAGAATTTTTACCCACCCGTGACGCTGATGCAGAAAAACCTGGGTTTGGATATGAGTGTGAGGTCCATCCATCAATCAAATCAAATAGTTCCGGTCGAGCTCGATACATCCGCTCCATATACCGCAAACTATCAATCATTGTGCCATTATTTGGGGCCGCCGCATCCAAACCAGCTGGAAGCACGGTATACGACACTTTTTCCGTTTTCAACCAGCTGGCAGCAAAGGCCGCTGTCTCCGCATACCCCTCTGGATCAACCTTCCCGCCCCACTCCAACGCGTGATTTGGTTCATTAAAGAGAATAACTGTTCGTTCCCCTGGCCAATTCAAGGCAGTCAAAAAACTACTCGCTTCTACAATTTCCCGCCGTGTCGGCACCTGCCATGATCCATTTTTATACAACGTCACCCAACGAACTAAGGGGGTAATTCCAGCTTTAAATGCCGTCTCGAAAAACCGTTGCCATATATCAGTTCGCCGATCAGTAATCACCATGGGTACAGTCACGTAAAATTTGCTCGATTCACCACGATAGGGGAGGACATATTCCAATTCACCTGGCTCGAGTATATGCACTCCCAAGGGAATATCCTCACCATGTACAGGCAGAGAAAACAACCACAATCCCACAATAATCGTCAAAACAAACGATAAGCAACGCATAACCACCCCAACCATATCATATTCATCCATAGCT
>CAZKMY010000084.1:0-4064 GCA_964554085.1 uncultured Pseudomonadales bacterium | reverse complement strand
CTGCGGATGCTTTCCTGCAGTATGGCGCACAGAACACCATCAAAGTCATTGCCGCCTACCATCAATACCACGCCGTCAACAAAGCCATTGATTCTACCATCCGTGCAGCGAACCTTAATCCCTTTGAAAATATTCAAGCTTTTGATGCTCCCGAAGGCCACGGATATCTCTCAACACTAAATCAACCAAAAGGAGATAGAAAAGCGGGCGTGGTTTGGCACACCCAAGGATCCGGAAAATCACTTTCCGTGGTTTTCTATACCGGCAAAATTGTGCTTGCTCTCGACAATCCTACTGTCGTTGTTATGACCGATCGCAACGACCTCGATGACCAACTATTTGATACCTTCGCCGCAAGCAAGCAATTACTCCGACAAGAACCAATTCAAGCTCGCAACAGTCAACATCTCAAAGAGCTTCTCAAAACCGCGGGTGGAGGAATCGTTTTTACCACCATTCAGAAATTTTCTCCCGAAGGACAAGCGATCGTTTTTGATTTGTTATCCGAACGAAAAAATATTATTGTCGTTGCCGATGAAGCTCACCGTTCTCAATACGGGTTTAGTGTCAAAACCAAGCAAAAGGATGGCGAAGCAGTTATTTCATACGGCTTTGCCAAATATCTCCGCGACGCCTTACCTAATGCTTCATTCATTGGCTTTACCGGAACCCCGATCGAAAAAGAGGATGCTTCAACCTCAGCAGTATTCGGAAACTATATCGATATCTACGATATCGAACAAGCCGTTGAAGACGGTGCTACTGTCAGAATCTACTACGAATCCCGCCTGGCCAACATTCACCTCAAACAAGAAGAAAAAGAAAAACTCGATGCTGCCGTATTGGAAATTACCGAAGGTGAAGAATCTACTGCTAGTGATGTCGCCAAAGCCAAGTGGACACAGCTAGAAGCAATTGTCGGTCACCCCGAACGACTAAGGATCGTGGCTGAAGACATTGTTAACCACTTTGAATCCCGACTCGCCACATTTGATGGCAAAGGTATGATCGTCACTATGAGTCGACGAATAGCCGTAGAACTATTTGAAGCCATTGCCGCACTTCGCCCCGACTGGGTCAACAACAATCTCAAACAGGGCATGATGAAGGTGGTCATGACTAGCAGTTCATCTGACCCCGAAAATTGGCAACGTCACCATACCAACAAATTTGATCGCAAAGCCCTCGCTGAACGATTCAAAGACCCTCACGATCCACTCAAATTAGTTATCGTCCGTGATATGTGGTTGACCGGATTCGACGCCCCCTGTTTGACTACGATGTACCTCGACAAACCTATGCGAGCACACAATCTCATGCAGGCTATCGCTCGAGTTAATCGTGTATTCAAAGACAAACCAGGTGGGACTATCGTGGATTACATCGGCATAGCTTCCGATCTCAAAAAAGCCCTTGCCACCTACACTGAGAGTGGGGGAGCAGGTAAGCCAATTTTTGACCAAGGTGAAGCAATCGCAGCTATGTTGGAAAAATATGAAGTTGTCGCTCAACTATTCCACGGATTTGTATATGATCACTATTTCCGAGTTGATACCAGTGAAAAAATGAAAATTATTTTAGCTGCCCAAGAACACATTCTTTCGCTCGAGGATGGTAAAAACCGATTCGTCAAACAAGTCATGTTGCTGTCAAAAGCTTTCGCGTTATCAGTGCCTCACCCGGAAGCACTTAAGCTAAAAGATGAGGTGGGATTTTTTCAAGCCATCAAAGCTCGGTTAGTTAAATTTGAACCCCAGGGTGGTGGCAAAAGTGATGAAGAAATTGAAACTGCAATTCGCCAAATAATAGATCGGGCGGTCGTAGCTGATGGAATCATTGATATCTTCGATGCTGCCGGCATCAAGAAACCTGACATCTCAATTCTCGATGAAGAATTCTTACTCGAAATAAAAAATATGGACAAGAAAAATCTTGCCATCGAATTGCTCAAGAAGATATTAGCTGATGAGATACGCGTCCGAATCAAAAAGAATTTTATTCAGAGCAAAAAACTCTCTGACATGCTGGATGCAGCTATCAAACGCTATCAAAACAAGATGCTGACCGCAGTAGAGGTTATTGACGAACTCATCAAGCTTGCCAAAGATATCAAACAAGCTGATGAACGTGGAAAAGAACTAGGATTAACAGTCGATGAAACTGCGTTTTATGACGCTCTCGCACAAAATGCGAGTGCTCAAGAAATATTAGGCGACAAGCAACTGAGCGATATTGCTCGTATCCTTGTCGAACGGGTTAAAAGCAATACTTCTATCGATTGGACTATCAAAGAAAACGTTCAAGCCAAATTGCGAGTCATCATCAAACGCACCCTTCGCCAATTCGGCTATCCTCCCGACCAACAACTCATTGCCACCGAGAATATCTTGAAACAAGCCGCATTATTAGCAGATGAGTGGAGTAATGATGCCATCAAATAAACTATCTGGAGATGAGGGCGAAAAACAAGTTTGCGAGCTAATCCCTTGTCCCAATTGTAGCAAGAAACTAATGACGCTTCCCCAGAATTATCCTATGTATGACGTGCAATGTACCGGTTGTAGTTTTCGCGCTCAAATAAAAACTAATCATTCAAAACCAAAGTCAGAAATCTTTGGAGCAGGTTGGGACATTATGGAGAAAGTATTAAAGTCTGGTTTTCAAGTCCCTCCATTAATCGCCAACTTTATTTGGAAAGATCATCAGGAAATACGACTTTACCCATTTATTCCTAAAGCAAATCTAAAACATAGAAAGCTCTCTCCAACAGCAAGAAGAGCGAATTATAAAATGTTCAACTATATTGGCTTAGACAAACTGCCATTTTTCGTTCTATACAAAAATTGACATCGTAATTATTAATAAAACAAAGGAAAACATATGAGTAATCGTGATACATATAAGTACGACTACAAAATTGGAAATAAAATCATTCACAGTGGAATTACAAACGACTTAAAGCGAAGAGAGCTTGAGCATCAACAACGATGGCCGGGAGGACATATTGTCCAAGTTGGAAGAAAAACAACTGAAGAAGCGGCAAGAGAATGGGAAGATACAAAACAAAAAAGCATCACTCCAAAAAGAAAAGGATGAAAATCCAAGGCCTGTCCGCGTAGGTGTATGACCCCAATTTCCAACTACTTTCATGACATAAAGACGTACGTTGTCAGAGATTATCACGGCTACCAACAGTTTGTGCGGGAGTACCCGTATATGAAACGGGTGATAAAGTACGCCAGCATTTTTGGCATATCACTTTTTTGGATACTGTTTTGCAACATTCCCTTGCTTTGGCGGTTAGGGTGGGTGTTTGATGTTTTGCAAGGTGCCGCCGTTTTCGGAATTGTTGTCGGCGTGCTTGGCTGGGCTAATCCCTATCTCGTTTTAGAAAAAAACCCTCCACCATACAAAAAACTCGCCATTGCCAGACCTGCAAAAAAGATCAAATCATCATCACCTTGGTGGCCAATAACAATCTCCATCATCATTGATGGACGGAACCGACTCGAACGGCTAAGAGATGTCATCATCGCCAGAAATGCTACTTCCAAAGATCAAGTGGAAAATATATATGAATCACTCCGACCGCTAAAAATCCATGATTTTATTGTTATCTCTCTACCCGAAAAACCCCGAGCTTGTATCACATATCTCAAAATCGTTGGTGCCATCACACTAGAATTTCCACTTAGCAACAACAAACGTAATCGGTTATTACATAATCAAGCCATTCGATTGATTCAATCGAAAAATGTGTATAAGAATTTCTCGTTTCTTTCAATTCCTCTGTGTCCCACCAGTTATTACTATTCCGACCGTCAATCGGTCGTCGTCATGTGTAAAAATGATTATCTACTGGCCACTACCCTCGGCTTGGATTTACTCAAACAGTTCTATCACTGGGACGGTAAAACCAAACTCAATTATGCCCTCGGCAATTCTGACGACAATTGGTGGACCAAATGCTAACCCCGCCTCAAACCACCTGCGAGGACTCTCCTCGCAGGTAAATTCAGTGGCAGTCCAAATCTCCGCTTTCCCAAAATCATTATTTTGCTACA
>CAZKMY010000083.1:0-4137 GCA_964554085.1 uncultured Pseudomonadales bacterium | reverse complement strand
TTTTCTTCAGATCGGCTGATCTTTAGCATATCCTCAACAAGTGACACAATTTGCTCCGTACAGACAGAAATCTGATCAATGGGCTCTTTCATTTTAGATGACACTGTGCCATACATACCCTGACGAATCATCCCTACAAATCCCCGTAGAGCAGCCAATGGATTTTTTATCTGGTGAGTAGCAATATTTACAAATTCATTTTTCACTTGATTCGCTTCTTTTAGATCTTCATTTTTCTGTTTTAAAGCAGTAGTTAATTCCGTAAGAGCCGCTTCTTTCTCTATCAAATCTTTGCTATGTTGCTTTTCCCGGTCTAATAAATACACCACTGCTTGTGCAGTCTTTTCTTCTTTATTCAGACGAATGGATAGTTCCTTGGTTTTCTCTTCGACAGTCTTTTTTAAAGTGCTGGTCGATTCGTATGCAGCCACTCGCATACGCTCTACAGACCGCGCCAACTCACCCAACTCATCCCGTGAATTTTCCCAACTACAGTAATTTAATGGCGCTGCATAATCATCATGCACTGCCGACTCGGCCTTTATATTAAGATATCTAATTCGATGCAAAATACTTCCAAACACGGTTTCGCTAAATCGCAAAACAAAAACAAACGATGTTGCAAATAGGATCAACATTAAAAAAACGATATATCTAAACGCCATCTGTGATGAAGCATAAATATCTCGTTGAATAAGAAGTGTGAAAAAACCAGAACTTGTATCAAGGACGTCCTTGACCTGGACCTTTGCCTGGATCGTACTCCGGTCTTTTTCTAAAATGGTTTTCGGTATGTCATTTTTTGCAATAGTGAGCTGAACAGGTACCTTCAGTTGCTTACCAAGATCGTCAATTCGTCTTTGATTCATGTGATAGCCAATGATCATGTATCCATTTGATGGTTTATCTCGTTTGCTCGGCAAAACTTCTTTCATCGATACCAGCATCAAATCTCCGTTATTCCATAGCATTCCCTCTGATTTCATCGAGCGTATATCATGAGAGGACATAATTGATTCTAAGGATGAATCCGCTTTATTGTCCTGTGATTGCCACGAATCAACTAATTCGAATTTTTTATTTAAAAAATAGACAAAATCTAATCCAAGTGTGTCTCCAAAATTAACTTGATTAATATTGTCTGTTCGATAACGGTTATTTGAGTCAAGCAAAAACTGATACGTATCATCCCAATATGCATAATCTTTGTTCGTCTTTGAAAGACTATTCACCTGAGATTCAATTAACTCATTAAGGCGTGCAACATTTCGTAATGCGTATTGATCTTCTATCTCGGCAGCTCGTTGACTAATAATGATATAGGTTCCTAACGTAATGATGAGTATGAGGATAAAATCAAAGACAATGAATGTTGTAATCAGCTTTGTTTTAACCGTCATATCGACTTCCGTTTATCTTGCAATTGATGTATTTGAATCAATAACTGATCTCGTTCCTGTTGCATATTTTTAGCCAAAAGTATCGAATCTGTTGTTAAATCCCTCAATTTCTCCAAATCAGCAATCTTCTTGGTTAAAAGTTTCGTTTTTTCTGCCACCATCTTGTCGGAATTTTGATGTGAATCACGTATAGCTTTTTGGACAGCTAATAAATCAGCGCTCATTTGTCGGAAGATATCAGAGGTTGATTCTCGAATCTCTACGTCTATATTCCCCTCAGCAATTTGTTTCATTTCATAACTGATTTGCTTGGTATCACGCAAGATAAGACCTGATACAAACCAAAACAGCGACACCATGATACCGGTTGAAAGAATACCGATAACAAGTGAGGCTACTTTATACGACACAATCAATGCTTCAAAGGTTAATTCACCAACAATATATTGCCTTAATCGAAAGTTATAGACAAAGTACACGACAAAAAAAATAATGTTTACTAAAACCCCAACTGTTGTGGCAATAATTATCCGAGTTTTCATACTATATATCTATAGTACCGAATATTCTCACCTTGCAACAACTTCCAAATCTGTCTACACTAAAACATATGACAACAACTGCTCGTGTTCTTTCCAATCGTGTAACAATCTCTGTAGGAGCTGCCGCGATTTTGACGTTGCTACCCTCCTATATCCATAGTCAGTACATCACTGGCCCGATCGTAAATGCAGTCCTGCTCATCAGTGCTATATATTTAGGTTCAACAGAAGCCATCCTCCTTGGTTTTTTACCTAGTCTCGCTGCACTTGTCTCTGGACTACTTCCACTTGCACTTGCCCCTGTTATTCCATTTATCATGGTTTCCAACAGCATTTATGTCTATGTATACTCAAAAACAGCCAAGTGGGGGATAGTCTCGGTTGCTGCTGCATCAATCGCGAAATATGCCTTTTTATCGAGTGTGACGTATATGTATTTTTCCCATCTTCTCCCCACAAAACTGCTTCCTGTTGCGCAACAAATGATGTCATATCCACAATTACTTACTGCAGTCATCGGTGGACTAATTGCCTTTTCTGTCAATAAATTTCGAAGGTGAATGAAATATGCCTGCCCAATTTGATCAATATCCACTTTTAGTCGAGTTAGCCAAAGCGGGCATTGTGGGTAGAGGCGGCGCTGCTTTTCCCACGCACTTAAAGTGGCTTCGTTTGAAAGAACTAGGCACACCAGTCGGCTACGTGGTATGCAATGCCAGCGAGGGTGAGCTAAATGTTCATAAGGATGCTTACATTCTGGACCATTTTCCCGAAAAAGTAATCGCCGGCATGATTATCGCCATGGACTTCTTGGACACTACAGAAGCTTATTTCAATATTAATCAAACGTATTTCGATACCTATGGTGCTCAATTAAAAACGATTACCGACAAAATAGAACAGGACCATGGGTGGAAATTCCATTACTTCATTGAAAGTCCTCCGAGTTATATTGGTGGTGAAACTGGTGCACTATTAAACGCCATCGAAGGTAATCGATGTCAACCACGCCGTAGCCCACCCTCTCCTTCAATTACTGGTATCCACGGCAAACCGGTATTAGTCAACAATGTTGAAACCTTCTATGATATCGCTCGAGTTGTCGAAGGATCATTTGAGCCTACCCGGTTTATTACCATTGTTGGTCCTATCCCACACCCTGGTGTTTACACGGTAAACCGTGATATGACTGTAAATGAGGCACTCAAACAAACTGATAATTCCCCACAAAATCCCTATTTTCTTCAAGTTGGCGGTTCAGCCAGTGGAGAAGTGATCACGAGTCTTCAAGGTGATAATCAAAAAATTACGGGATGTGGAACCATTGAAGTATTTGGTACAGATGCTACGCCGTATGACGTACTCTATCGTTGGTTTGAATTTTACGAACACGAAAGTTGTGGTAAATGTACCCCATGTCGTGAAGGAACACATCAGTTGCTTAATCTTCTTAAATCGATGAAGTTTGGCGACCCCATTCCCTGGGAGAAAATAAAACCGATTATCCATACAATGAAATGCACCTCGTTTTGTGACTTGGGTAAATCACTTCCCACCCCTGTTGAAACATATATGAAAAACATCTTAAACATGGAGGTTAAATGAATATCACGATAAACGGAAAACTCTGTACCGCTAGTCCAGACAAAAACCTCCTTCAGATAGCACTCGACAATGATATATATATCCCTCATTTTTGTTACCATGAAGACGAACAGGTTGAAGCAAACTGCAGAACCTGTCTCGTGGAAATTGTTAATCCTGGAGCGAATCAAGATCTCAAAGCAGGGGATATTGTCACCTCGTGTACATTGCAACCTACCGAAGGACTTGAAATAAACACGGAATCAGCAGCTGTAAAAACAATGCGAGATGAGAATCTTGCTTTGTTGCTTTCACACCATCGATTTCATTGCGATACATGCCCCCGGGGCACGATGTGCGCAGTCATGGAATCAGTTGCGAAAGAAAAATACAATGTCAGAAAATATCAAGAGCTCACAACCGATACTCCTCTTCATCAAATGGGTCCCGCTATCGAAATCGACGGCAATGTATGTGTTGCTTGTAATCAATGTGTTAAAGCCTGTGAAAACATGGGTATTGGTTATTTAAAACTTGAGGGAAAAGGAATACATAATCACGTTGTACCCACAGATGATCCCAACATTGATTGCATTTACTGCGGTCAATGT
>CAZKMY010000082.1:0-4162 GCA_964554085.1 uncultured Pseudomonadales bacterium | reverse complement strand
CCATCATGCTCAACCGCACACTCCTTTTCATTGCCATTTTTCTCATCTGGAGAGTCAGCTCAGAATTCTTCCTCCAAATTGGAGTTCCGTTATTAGTCATTGGTATCACCTTCTCTCTGTTTCAAGGTCTTGGATTTTTTACCAGCTGGAATATCGATAAATTGTTTCCTCAAATTAGCATCACCAAACGAATTAATTTTCTCAACATTCTTTGCTTCTTAGCCATCAGTGTTTTCTTCATCAATAGCGTGACGCTCAAAAACACTTGGATTTTCCTTTCCGCGTATGTAATAGCCACTGCAGCTGAATTAACACGATGGCCCCTTTATTCTCAACTTATCAATGGAGTCAGTAACTCATACAACCGCGCTACAGTCCTCTCTATGTCAAATGTGTTAAAAAGTATGCTGGACATCCCGCTCCTTTTCCTCAGTGCCCTCCTCATCAGCATGAGTTATCCCGCTTTTTTCTGTTTAGCTATGTTCATCGCCCTCATCGCCACCTTTGTCTTCTTCCTCCGCCCCGCCGACTAGGCGTACAATGAATGTATATGAAAACCATGCTTCTTGTAGATGACGAACCATTTACTCGACAAGTGTTTAGCAAATTGATTGCTAACAAATTTCCCAATACCACCATCATTACCGCCACCGATGGTGGTCAGGCGTGGGAACTGGCGGAGCAGCAACATTTTGATGTCATCACATTGGATTTAAACATGCCTGTATTGAGTGGTCTCAGCTTCTTACAAATGCTTCGGGCCAAACCCGAGACAAAAGATACTCCCTGCATTGTCGTTTCTGCCCTCACCACTCCGGAAATTCAAGAGCAAGTCAAAGAATACAATGCTATTACGAGCATCTCTAAACTCAAAGTGTCACCGATTCCCTCAGATGATAACGCGTTCCTTCTCGCTGTCACACCCTATTTATCCGAATAATTTCTCTCACATCTCAATTAAAACGCCCCCATATGGAGGCGTTTTAATTTTATTATCATGATTCTTACACTTTAAACTGACGGACCAAGGCTTCAAGTTGTTGGGCGCTGGCAGCGAGTTGTTGAGCTGCCGACGACACTTGAGTCATGGATGAGCTGGTTTGTTGCACCGCTGCACTCATCTGTTGACTACTGGAGGCAGATTGTTGAGCTACCGAAGACACTGCCTCAATAGCAGCTTCGATGGTTTTTACCTGCGCTCCCATACTCCCCAGTGAGGATAGTGCTTTAGACACGACCTCAGAGCTTTCACCAATCACTGCTTTACCCGCATCCATCGATGCAACCGCAGCATCAGTACTATCTTTAATCTCATTAATCAGACTCTCAATATCTTTCGTCGCTGTCGATGATTCTTCAGCCAATTTCCGCACTTCATCTGCCACAACCGCGAATCCTCTTCCTGCTTCACCAGCCCGAGCCGCCTCAATAGCGGCGTTCAAGGCAAGTAAATTTGTTTGGGAAGCAATTGAATTAATTGTGTCTACTATCCGCACAATTTGTTGGCTCTTCTCACCCAAGGAAGATATTGCCACTGCTGTCTCATCTGACGTGGTGGCAATCTGTTTCATCTTTGAAGAAGCAGTATTGGCTGCAGCTGTTCCCTCATTTGATGAGGCTGCCAAATTCTTAGCATTTGTTCCCACTTCAGTTGTCTGTTTGGCCAAATCTTCCGAACCCTTAGCCACATCTTGAATACCTGAACTCATTTGCTGCGTAGCCGCATTAACTTGCTGCGTAGATGCTGCAAGTTGTTGTGATGTGGCAGAAATGGTTTGAGCATTTTGAGAAATATTTTTCACCAAGCTCTTCACCGAATCCGCCATTCGTTTAAATGATTCCACCAACCGCTGCACATCACCTTTCGATTCGATATCTACCACCGTAGTCAAATCACCATTGCCAATTAGTTCTGCCTTATCCGCCAGGATTTTCATTGGTTCAGCCGTGTTTGTCAACATAGTATTGAGCGCTTTGGCCATCTGCCCAATTTCATCTCCCCGATCCCGAATAGGAATACGAATCGATAAATCACCTGTATCAGCCAATGCTTGAGCCTGTTTCGTCACTGTGACGATGGGACGAACCAACTGATTGGCATACCACCAGGCAAAGACTCCGCCAATAAGCGATAAAATAACTCCAGCAACCAGCAATTGCATTTTCACAACATCGGAGCCTGTCATTGCATCTACATCATCCGAGTATGCACTGGGTGCCAGTGTCCACTGCAGCTCGGGAATATACGTGAATACTGCAAACTTTTCTCGTGCATTTTTCTCTCCCTCATTCTTCCAATCGTATGAATAAATTCCAAACTGCTTATTCTGTTCCGAAAGCTTTGTAGCTTGTTGCAATATTTCTTTAATAAACAAGTTCCCTTTAGCATCCTTGGTTTCCAAGATATTTTTCCCATCTGTCTTTCGACCTGATGACAACACATAATTACCATCTTTATCAATAATCCAAATATACCCGTTCGAACCTATTTTGATGGTCGACAATGACTGCAATGTCTCCTCCACATACTGCTTCTGAGGTACACCATAAAACAGTGCCGCCACCACTTGTCCACTTGAATCTTTTAATGGTTGATAGGCAACAATGTACGTCTGTCCCACCACTTGAGCAAATCCTTTGTATGATTCACCTTTCATAATGGATTGATATACCGGAGAATCCTTTGGAATGTAAGTGCCTACTGCCCGAACTCCATCAGCTTTCTTTACATTCGTAGCGGTTCGCAGCATTCCGTCTGGAATAATTTGAAAAATAGTTGCTGCTCCACCCAGAGTCTTTTGAACTTTATCAAGGCCAGCTGTGTAATTAGTCGCTGGGGATCCATTAATCAAGAGCGTCGCTACAGTTGTTGTTTTACTATTTCCCGACACTTGATCGGTTATTGCCATCGACTGGACCTGGTCTGTTGCCAAAACCACCGATTGTACTTGCAACGTGTCATCCAATACAAGCAAACCACTATTAATATCTGCCTGAGCCTTATTCATTTGTGCCCGTAACCCATTTGACGCAGTAATACTCTGCAATCCCAATGTCTCCTTCAATTCTTTCACTGCACCATTCCGAGATTCCGACATGGCAAAAAAACTCATGAAAGTAATGGGTAAAATGATCACTGCCAAAAGAATCGCCAGTAACTGCCAGCGCAAGCTCACATTAGAAAAACGCTTCATATGTCACACTCCAACAAACTATATCAAATAAGGCTGTAATCAGTATGCCTGAGACAGAAAACGAGAGTCAATCAGCGTATATACTGAATTTCTTAATAAATCTCTCAAGGGGATGTATTATAGAAAAATATGATCAAACACCATCAGCAATTCGTTTGGTTTGGAGTGCTCGTTTTTCTCATCCTCTTGAGCCTGGGAATAACCTATGGGGTCTACGCATCACGTCAACGCCAAGTAACAATTAGTCTAGATTGTCATGCCTACAACCTGGATCAATGTCCTTCCCCCTCATGTGTTGTATGTCCCCCCTGCCCCGAATGTAGTTCTATCAGTTGCCAGACTGCCGCTAAATGTAAATCCATGGGTATCGACGAACGTTGGTACCAAAGTCTCAAAAACCAACGAGTTAATTAACTACTTTCCCCGTCTGCGTCCGTCCATCAGGTGCCATTAATAAATCTCCAAGCTGTTTTACCAACTTTTTTGCATGCGAATGACTCATTCCCACTCTGGCCACTACCCGTACTTGGTTAGTGTTCCCCATCCGCTGACAAATATCCAACACCACTCCATCTTCATTCAAGGTCATATAGACATTATCGGTATACAACACGGGTGTTGAATCTAAATTAATATTCAACTGCACTTCATTTGATTTATCTTTATTCATCTCCGCCATACCATGTTCTCCTTATTACATCTAACGTTCTTGTTATAGAACGTAATAATTGTGCTTGCAATCCTCTTATTTTTTATTACAATTACCCCATCTCTTGGCAAAGAGCGTACATTAAATAAAGTTATCCCCCAACCTCATATTGTTTCGGACAATGAAACACTGTCCAAACATATCGCGCGCTTTCTTAAGCGTGCCCATGAGAGCGATCACCGCTGGAACAATATAAATGCTGTATTTCCCAACCTGGGGAAGAATTCTCACTTTATCAATCAGGTTGCGGATGTCGTCA
>CAZKMY010000081.1:0-4371 GCA_964554085.1 uncultured Pseudomonadales bacterium | reverse complement strand
CCCAACTTCACTACTTCTTTCGTCTCTGCCAATCCCGTCGCGTTATCAATCTTCCATGCCCAATCACCAACCGTTGTTATAGAAGCTCCTTCAGCGAGACATTCCTTTGGAGTCTCAACGGTAGGGGCTGCTAATGAAGAAGTGGGTGGGGAGGCGTCAGTTTCATTGAGCCACTTTTCTTCATCTGGAGTTAAATCAAGTTTATCAATACCATACGTCGACTTTACCGAGAGGCTATTGTGATCAACTACAAACACAATCGCACCTTGCATCACCCCAGCAGACCAGTGCAATAAACCTTTATTCACTTGATGAGGGACACAAGTACCGTTTGAACATGTGCCTGCATAGATTTCTTTTTCAAATTGTGGAGCTTGCGTTTCTGTTCCATTAATTGTTTCTGTTGGTCCATCTGCACGAGAATAAGACAAGGAATACTTAACTTCTTGTGAAGTAGAGACATTAATCTTGAATGAATTTTTCCCGCCATCAAACCCAATCGTCGCTGCGGGAACACCAGCAGCTTCTACTGAAGAAGCAAGCACAAAGAGACCAGGATAAAGCAACTGAAATATCAGAGAAAGGCAGTTTGTAATCGAAGTTAAACGATACGCAAGCGATTTGTGTGTCATATCACCGTCAAAAATAGCCATTAAAGAGCAGATTTTGGGGCCATTATACTACCGCAAACTCACCGTGCAACTACTTAAAAATGAGAAATGCCTGAGAATAAAAAATTATGTTTTTTTACAAACCAGTATCACCTGATACGCATACGCATTCGGGAATAAACGGAGTAAAGGAGTGAGCCACTTAGCTCCGCCTGCTGGGTCATATGCTTCGTCTTCAATGACAAAGCCTGCCTCAATCATATACTTTCGAATTGATGTCAGAGAAAAAAACCGTACGTGGGTTTCGTCCCACAATCCATATTGTTCATACTCCCATCTTCCACGCAGCAATTTCCACCTTGATTTCCACCAGCAAATATTGGGCACTGCCACCACCAATCGTCCTCCTGGCTTTAACACCGATTTAATTTGTTTGAATTGAAATTTGGTATCAGCCAGATGCTCGATCACATTTGAAGCCAACACTGTGTCAAATTTTCCATGTGATCTAATCATTTTCCATGTACTACCTTGATTAAGGTCTCCCGTAATCGCAGCTTTTACCCTTGGTGACATGTCCACTCCAACCACCTGACAATGGAGTGTGTGAGTTAAATACTGACTCATGTACCCAGTCGCGCAACCCAACTCCAGCACTTTTTCATTCGGGAGCATACGCTCCAATGTCAACCGATCAATATTATCCACCGGCAACTTTTCCAAATTATATTTCCCGCGATCATATTTAAATCGGCGCTGATTGGTTTGCATACAAGCGTATTCTACAAAAACTTACGTCACAAGATGAATTGGTTTATGGAGTCTATCTGCAAATTCAAGGACAATCTGGTGAATCAGTTGCTTTGACATGACCTCGTTTACCCGGTTTTTTTGATCCCAGTCAATTCCGGGTCCGATATTACCTTCAATAAAATAAACATGACCCGTATTACTCACCACAAAATCCAGCGCAAACAATGATCGTGGTTTGTCAATTTTGGTAACAATTTTTCGTCCAATTTCCAACACCCTGCGTGGAATATCCCCTCTTGTGACGTAAATCAATTTTCCGCCCTGATGTTCATTACAGCGAAAATCGTTATCCTGTGCCATTCTGATATATGACTGAAACAATCTGTTGTGATGGTAAATCAGCCGAATATCGGTAGGTGCAGTTTTTGAGCGAAACGAAAAACCATTATCAAAAGGTAAAAATGGCTGCAATACAAATGAAATGTTGGGGTTATCCTGACAATAGTGTTTTATCTGTTGTTGAGAATTACCTTCAATAAGATATACATAATTACCTCCCGCACCATACCTATCTTTCAGTACAAATGAATCTCCAAAATCAACCGCAAATGGATGTTGTTGGATAAGTCGTTTGAGCTTGTCGCAAGCAGAGGCAATATCTTTTGATGTGCTACTTAAAATAGCTACAGTTGGAATTGCGTACTCCGGCAGACGCTCATACGTAAGCAACTTATCAAAAAACGTTTCTGCTAAAAGTTGGTTATTAAATGTTTGTACGTTCTTGCTTGATAGCAACAACGACCGTTCCTGTTTTCGTTTTGGAGATCGGGGGGACAACTTCATAAATACATGATTGGCTTTTGCCGGACTCAGTGCTTTATCCCAAGTCTTTCCATCGGAGGTCCAGTAATACTTGCATTTACCTGGGCCAATCACGTCGACCGAAGAGGTGAATCCTGCCCTAATGTCGTATCGGCTGCATAATTCCAGCATATATTGATAGGAAAGGTTGTAATGGCCTCTAGGGGACCGTATGAGAAAAGGATGATTACTGAATGAATCTGCCACTGAAGCACTAAGTGCAATACCGCCAGAATACACCACCAACACATCCAAGTTATGTACTTGCATTCCACTCCTTGAGATCTAGTGTCGCATCATCATACTCCAGATCTGGAAAAAAAGCCACCCCATGTGACAAAAATTAAAAGATATTAGTCGTCAGTCGAGCTTTGTTCAACTCGTGCCGCCAAACCATTTTTCACCGCTTTTTCCAGCACCTCATACATATCTACAGAATGTTTGAATGATTCAAACTGCTGAAGTACTTGTTGGTAAAGGGGGAATAGTGACTGAATTTTTTCACGATCATACTCAAAGTGTTTGACGGTAAGAATGAATTTTTTTTCTGATATCACATTCAATAATCCCTTTTGTGCCAAACTTTCCTTTGATAGGTGAATCACCTGTCCCCACGGGGAACTTTCATCGCTATCAAGCAGATAATACACTGCTTTTTCCACATCAGTTTCTTTTTGAAAATTATTCAAGAGTACTTGTTCAATACCAGTTACTTTGCCGTCATTTTCCTTTATTTGCTTCCCAAACACTGCTTTACTGGGAAATAGTAATAACTTTTTCACCTGTTTCACCTGAAGTGATATGTATCCTTCTTGCATTAAATATGCCAACGCCGCTGTTACCATTAAGTGAGATAGTGGCTTCACTGAAATGGATTCACCTGAAGGGTGATTTTCTTTATTCACAAATCGGGATCTATCCCTTAATGCCTGATCGGCAAATAAATACAGGATTTCAGAATACATAAGAGATATCATGCTCATACCTCCATTCTATCAGGTACACTAACACTATCTATGATTTTTCTGATTCGCATACTTCACGGACTAATTACCCTATTTTTCTTGAGCTGTATTGGATATATTTATTACTCGGGTATAACCCACAATGTAACCATCTTTAGCTACACCGCTATCGTCGCAATAATAATCGAAGGAATAGTTGTTGGATTAAATCGGGGAGTATGTCCACTGGGCTCAATCCATCATAAATATGGAGATGACAAAACCTTCTTTGAGCTGTTTCTTCCCAAAAAAGCCGCCAAACTCGCCATTCCGGTCCTTGGCTCAATCTCACTAATCGGCGCACTACTGGTAATCATTTCACCATCGTGAAAATCACTTATAGATCAAAATGAGCCGTTTTGAGGTCGAGCATCAACTGATTTGCATCATGAAACAAAAAAGTCATCATCCCCATTTCTTTCGCGGGATTTAGGGCCTCTTGCTTATCATCCACAAACACACATTCATTTGGATTCGCAGAAGCTTTTTGGAGAGCAATCTGATAAATTCTCGGATCAGGTTTTCTCATATCTACTTCATAAGAGAACACTCCATCATCAAACCATTTGAGAAAATCATATTTTTCATTTAAATAGACAACTCTGTTTTCCACATTATCGGAAAGATAATAGAGTTTGTATGCTGATCGAAGTGTAAGAATAATATCTCGAGTCCCCTCAATCAGTTCATAACCCTGCAACCATATCCTATTTAGATTGTCTGCGGATTCAGGAACACCTAATGCAGGAATTGCTTTTCTCCAAAATTCTGTATTATCAATCTTGTTTTCACTGTACTGTGTCCCTATCTCTCCATCCATCACAGAGTTCACAAACAATGGATCAAGGTTATATTTTTCAGAAATCACAGATATAAAATGCTTTGTTCCATTGGTAAACAATACCCCACCCAAATCAAAGAAAAACGTGGTGATCATAGAATGATCATATCATCGGGAAAAGTCGTGCTGCCGAGCAAGGATTCGAACCTTGAAAACCTCCTCCAAAGGGAGGCGTGATGCCATTTCACTACTCGGCAATGTTAAAACAATTCTCTAAAGATGACGTGAGCGGCGGACGGGATTCGAACCCGCGACCTCCTCCTTGGCAAGGAGGCGCTCTACCAACTGAGCTACCACCGCA
>CAZKMY010000080.1:0-4387 GCA_964554085.1 uncultured Pseudomonadales bacterium | reverse complement strand
AGAAAAAACCAAACCACATGAGCCACATATTCACCGGCTCAAACCAACGTTGCCAGAGGCGCTTAAATCGAGGCCACCAGGCTTCCTGGAATGCTTCGGGGTCCATTGGTACTGCCACAGAAATCACCGCATCTCCAGAGGTAACATGAATATCTCCACCGGAATACACGTTATCAAATCTTCCATCGCGTTTAGTAACGACTAATTGGCTGGGATACATATATCCAGGCTTGGATACCCGCAAATAATAATATCCATCTTTAGGCATGAAGGAAAATACACCAGATGCAGAAGTCACGTCGGTCTCTATAAGTTGATGTGTGTCTGCATCATAAAGACGCACAATTGCTCTCCCCAGAGGCATTTTTGTAATAGCATCGTATATTAAGCCAATAGGTTGACGTTTTTTTATGATTCCCAAGAACTGCCCCAACATCATTAACGCCTGGAACAGCAGATAAATAGCATTCTGAGCCACTACCCCAGACTGAATAAATGCCGACAGTGTTAACAACGTAGGAAAAAGAAATTTTGAGGTAAACTCCGATTGCGTATCAACTGCTTGAGCCACTTTACGTACCGGTGAAGGCAATCCCTCGATCACTTTATCAATTGATTGCCGTGTACCTGTTCCTAAATCCTGAATAAATTGATCTGTAGGGGCTAAAATAACCATTGAAACATCCTGTGACCAGCCACTTCTCATGCCTTGAAACTCACTATACGCTTTAGCCTGGTGCTTGCCTGGTGACAATAAAGGTGGAGTAATTTGCCACTCCCCACTCGAGTTTGCTAATGATTTATAAGTTAATTTTTCGTTGGTGTATAGTGTTATTTCTAAATTAACTGTTGAAGCAGGAAATGACTTACCAACAAAACCCAAAGCGCCGCTTTGTCCATTAATGTTGGGGATACTATATATAGTCGGGGGTAACAGCATAGGGATATGTGATTGTGAAAAATCTATGTCAGTGCGTGAAGATATTCCGGTTCCATCACTATAGAAGACTGCAAGATTAGATGAATTCACATCTGGTTTCTGCAGTGCGGTAATAATCATACCCTTACCGTCATCAAGCAAAGCTGCCTGGACTGTCTCATGATCATCTATCACATACACTTCTGATCCTGCAGGAACATACCAGGTAAACTCCGGATTTTGCTCATAAGATGGTCGCTCCAGATAAGCTGCCACTCCCTTGGCGTCTACTTGTGTAATTAAACAACAGGTAGAAACAAGCGCAACAATATACGAATAATAACGCTTCATATATTCATTCTAGCTGATATCAACTTCATCTGCACCTTGGCTTCACATATAACGCATGAAATACGGTTAATAAAGTATATTATTTACCGCAAATGCATCAAATATGTTTCTTAAACGATACATAACCTATATAAATATAATCGTGTTAATAGCCAGTGAAATGAGTTGCGGTAATAAAAGATTCCACAAAAAGACGGTAATTAATTACCGCAAATGCCATCATTACCGAATCATGGTTTTTCTTTGCGTTATTTGCATATCCCCAAGTGATGCTTTTGTGTTGTTTAGTTCCTACGTAATACATTTGGACCCGAAATAGCCTGATTACCGACCGTCAATCAACCCTTTTATGTGTAACCGTGAATATTTTGTACACTGCGGTTTTTCCATTGCGCACATTTTTTCGATCACCTCTGGTACATTTTTCAAAATTACTATTGCGTCTCTCACCCATTTATGTCTTAATGATGTTGGACAAACACTTTCCCTACTCGATGAATGTCCAAGACCTATAAAAACACGAAAATATAATGTCAAAAAGTATTAGTAACTCTCCAAAATTGCTTTCCATCGGTGAAGCTGCGGTTAAACTAAATGTTTCAACCAAAACCTTGCGCCGCTGGGAAAATTCTGGACTCATTCAACCGGCACGCAACAAGTTTAATCAGCGGGTATACACCGAAGTTGAATTGGACGCACTTAATGACCGAAAGTACAAACCCCTTCCAGGGTCTATCATTGCTCCCAACAACTATCCCCTCATTTCTGAAGCTGCCAAGACCATTGGCGTGTCTCCAAAAACACTTCGCCGCCTAGATGAAGTAAACAAAGTCATGATATCTCGCGACAGACTTAATCGCCGCGTTTTCACCCCAGAAACAATCGACTACATCAAATCTCACTTACCCTCATTAACCAAAAGCCCTATTTCCCCCACTCTACCAGTCTCCACCTCTGAACCTGAACAAAAAATTCCTAGGAAACCAACAGAACAGCTTCTTAAACTTGGTTTTCCTGCCTTACTTACCCCACTTTTGGGAATACTTCCGTTTATTCTCGTGGCATTACCTATCTTTTTGTTTTCTCTCTCTGGTTCGAAACCAGGTATCCCTCTTCAATCTGTAGATTTAGATAAAACAAAAATAACATCCTTAAACCAACAACAAACTCTTGAGTACATTGAAACACAGTCTCCAACGAATGCTTCTAGCAGTAGTTCACTGACATATATCCCCCTCCTCAATCAAACCTCTCGGGGTGAAGTCGCTGGTGTTACGGTGACTGGTGGATCGCTTCTCTCCTTTGAAAACATCCTTGATAACAACTACAACTTTGGTGTGACCGGTTCTGTAGAGGGCACTCAATTCATTTCCACTGCTACCATCAAACCCCCTCTGGTTGTGGCTAGTCGTGAACTAGTCACCAACTTGAATGCTGATCTACTGGATGGTCATTCTTGGGAAGAGATAGAGAGTGTAGCAGTTACTCCCATGAGTTTGCAGAAGTCATATGAAGCAGGTAATACCATCACTACGACCAATCAAGATCTCTCCATTACCTTGTCTGATTCCACCGCTTTGGCTATTGGTGGATCAGGTGACTTTAAACTCACTAATCTAACTGCTGACACCGATACCAGAGTACTTACGGTAGATAGTGCCGGAGTGGTGTCATACATCGATACGGCTAATTGGGATAAAAGTACCAGTGATGATCTATCTGCCAGTACGGTCTATGCCGGAGATGTCTCAGGTCTCTACAACAATCTCCAATTAGGTTCCAATGTGGTAGGTGCCAGTGAGATCGCTGATGGCAGTATTACCGAAGCTGATCTCTCTATCAGTAACTCTCCCAGTGATGGCTATGTATTACAAACCAATGGCTCAGGCACCATGAGTTGGGTAAGTACTAGTGGGTTTAGTGGTACCACCTACACCGGGAGTACGGGTATCTCTTTGGTTGGTTCTGATTTTCAACTCAATCCCACCTACTTTACTACCTGGGATATGAATGTCTGGAATGATCTTACCTTCACTAACCTTGCCACTGCTGCTGCTTCCCTCTTACCTAATTGGGACATGAACACCTACGACGATATCACCACTGCCAGTGTGAGTACTACCGTTCAAGCCTACAATGCGAATACCTCCCTACTCGGTCAAACTATTGAAGAATCAGAATTAAACATTACCAATGGACCCGTTAACAACTACGTCTTGCAAACGGATGGAAGTGGCAATCTCACCTGGGTTGATCCAAGCGGGTTCGGTGGAAGTTCGGGTGATTCCTACCTCACCCTCACCAATGAACAGCTTCACCCTACAAATACTTCCCTGGATTTTTTGTTGGGTAACACTGCCACGGCTACTGCCACCATCGCACTACAAGCCGCCACAGGAAATATCAAATCAACCAGTGCTGATGTCGGTTCCCTCATGTTGTCAGGAACCACATTGGGGATAACTTCGGACACTGATCTCCTTTCTCTCAGCGCCACCGCGCTCACCGTCAAAGGAACACTTACTGCCGAAAGTGCCATCACGGCCCCCACCATCGGTACCATCAACAGTCTTAATATCAATAATGCTGCCATCAGCAATCTTGACTCGCTCACCTTTCAAACTGCAGGAAATACCTGGTCAAACGCCGGCAATCTAACTGTCAGCAATGATTTAACCGCTTCTCATCTATTCACCCGAGATACCAATCAATCTAACACCCTGCAAATCCGTTGGAATGAAGATGACACCTCTAACCGTATTCTCGATTTCTACTTGGCCGGAGCCAATCGACAACTCACCCTAAACGAAAACTTTTCCATTGGTGACGGGTCACCGGGGATTCTCACCTTTTCCAATGCCTCCACACTCACGATTGAAAATAATTCCTACATTAATCAAGACCTGACCACTGACGCCTCCCCCACCTTCGCCGGAGCCACAATCAACGGAGTTAATCTCAATACCTACAGCCCCTATTTTATCGACTCAGCCGGTACCAGTAGCCAAGTTTGGACTTCTGACGGTTCAGGTCGTGGTGGGTGGAGTGATTTGCCCGCCGGTACCACCTACACCGGCAGTAACGGCATCACCTTAGCCGGCACTGACTTCCAATTAG
>CAZKMY010000079.1:0-4434 GCA_964554085.1 uncultured Pseudomonadales bacterium | reverse complement strand
TTATTGATATGAAAAATCGCCCACCTCGGCCAAATAAAGTTTCGTTCATAAAACGATTACTTCAACCGGTTGAGTTTGTTCTCATGCCCGCTGTGGGATTCTTTTTCTCTGCGCTTCCAGGAATTGATGCTCACACTCGACTTTTATTGGGAAAATACATTGAATACCGAGTGACTGAAAAAGTTTAAGATGGGAAAGCAACGATTAGCATATCTTGATGGCTTACGAGGATTGGCTGCAATTTTGGTGGTTACTCATCACCTTATGGTGGGTTTTTATCCTGCCACGTATTCCCGAACAAGCGATGTTCACACCGGAAGTGCATTCGAATGGTTATTGCATGATACTCCCTTGGGGATTGTCATCAACGGTGGTCTGGCGGTAGCACTTTTTTTGCTTCTTTCCGGATATGTTCTTGCTCTTCAAGCTGATAGTTCTGAGGGTATTTCTCGAATACCTACTTCAACAGTAAAACGTTTTGTACGTTTTCTATCATTAATTCTGACATGCAATGTTTTGGCATGGGGGATGATCATATTCAATCAAACCTGGAATCATCAAGCAGCACAAATGACAGGATCCTGGTGGTGGCTTGGAGCACAATGGCGAATGACTCTTCCCAATCTTTTTTCAGCAATTGCGCAAGGTTGGTATAGTCTATTTCGTTTCTTTCCTATTGGCGAATTTTATAACAGTTCTTTATGGACAATGCCGTATTTCTTTGTTGGAGCCTTATTAGTTTCTGGACTATCTGTTCTTGGTCATGTGTTTGAGCGGCGATGGATTCTCTATGTTATTGCTCTTATATTGTTGCTCAACAGTTATTATTATTTTCTTGTGTTAGGTATGTTGTTATATGAATTACATAAACACATTCAAGTAAGAAGATTGCCTTGGTGGGTTACAAGTATTGTTAGTGGATTCATTGTATTTTTTGGGAATTATCCTCAAGCATTTGCCACAAGCATTCATTCTCCCTGGTATCGTTGGTTACCCGTATTTCCGTTTCTTCAAACTTCAAGTCTGTATCACGGTATTGCTGCATGTGGATTATTATTTCTTGTACTTAATTCAACAAAACTTCAGAGTCTACTTTCGAAAAAATGGTTCGTGTATTGTGGAAAACGATCATTTTCTCTTTATGTTTTTCATGTCATTGCAATAAATACGTTAACTAGTTTTCTTTTTATACGTTTTCTCTCGGTCCTACCCTATAGCCAAGCCTTTGGGTTCAGTGTTGTGTTGACAGTTCCTTTGGTTTTGGCAGCGACTGAAGGATTGTATCGATGGGTCGAATTGCGGTCGGACAGAATCAGCAGGCATATTTCTTGCCGACTTTTAGGTTACAATACATCGTATGGCAGTAGTGCAAAATAAAGCAGGCATTTTCTCACCATCTCGCTCAATTCAGTTGGGGTGGGGGCTGGGAATTGTTTTATTCAACGCGTTAACTGTTGGTGTATTCTGGTGGCAATTACCGCCTCAAATTCCTTTGTTTTATAGCCTACCCTATGGGGTTAACCGTCTGGCAGACAAGCAGTGGTTATTCGTGTTACCTGCCTTGACCCTGGCGATTTGGGTTGGATATTGGGTTATGGCCCGTCTCACTATCCGATCTCCTCTCTATGGTCACATATTACAGTGGTTGCATTTGCTGTGTTTATTGTTGATAACTGTTGCGATTGCTCATATTTTATTAATTGTGCTGTAACTATGATGCAGTTAGTCGGTCTGGAGTATTGGTGGCATTTATTAGGATTACCTCTCTTGGTAAGTTTTGTTGTTTCAGTTGGAATGGCTCCCCTCATACGATGGATCTATTTTCGTTTCCATTGGCTGGACGATCCTAAAAAGCAAACCCACGCTAAAGTTGTTCATACGTATCCCGTGCCTCGGGGTGGTGGATTAGTAATTTTGATTGGACTTCTGATTACTACACTGTTTTTGATTCCTATCGACAAACATTTAGTAGGAATTCTTCTGGGAGCGAGCATTTTGGGGATTGTAGGTTGGTTAGATGATGTATATGACATTCATCCTTATGTACGACTTATCGCTGGTTTTTTGGCAGCAGCGTGTGTGGTGGGAGCAGGAATTGGCATTGCCTATATTACAAATCCGGCAGGTGGGATTATCCATCTTGATCAACCACAAATTCCTCTCTGGCTCTGGGGCAAATGGCGAACAATTTGGGTACTGTCCGATATTTTCGCGTTAATTTGGATCGTGTGGTGTATGAATATGCTGAATTGGTCAAAAGGGGTTGATGGGCAATTACCTGGCATTGTCGTCGTAGCCGCAAGTGTTATTGGTGTACTATCACTTCGTTTTGTGAATGATCCAACTCAATGGCAAGTAACTCAGTTGGCAGGAATAACCGCCGGGGCATTTTTAGGATTACTTATTTGGAATGTGTATCCACAACGAATGATGCCCGGATATGGGGCAGGTTCTTTAGCTGGATATTTGCTGGCTCTATTATCAATTTTGTCGGGAGCAAAATTGGCAACCTTATTGTTGGTACTCGGTGTTCCTATGATTGACGCGACATATGTCATGTTACAGCGAATAAAAAAGGGGAAATCACCCGTGTGGGGTGATCGGAGTCATTTGCATCATGCATTACTTGATTTGGGTTGGGGAAAACGGCGAATCGCGGCGTTTTATTGGTTGGTCACCTTGCTTCTTGGTACAATAGCCTTACAATTAAACCCACAGCAGAAGTTGTTTACTATTGTGCTGGTGTGTTTGGTTATCGGAGGGGTTGGAATATGGCTTCGGTCGCTTATTATCTCCTCAAGACCGCCCGGCCGCGACAGTGGCTAAAAAATGTAGCTGTGTTTGCTGCTCTGATTTTTAGTGGATTTTTATTTTATCCAGGGTATTTCTTGCGTGCGTTTGAAGGTTTTTTAGTTTTTTGCGCTTTAGCCTCATCAATCTATATCTTTAATGATGTGATTGACGCACCTCAAGATCGTAAACATCCGTTTAAGCGAAAACGCCCCATTGCCTCAGGCGACTTACCTGTACCTACGGCATTATTTGCTGCTGGTGTGTTGCTGGTAAGTAGTTTAGTAATTGCTCGAACTCTATCATTTTTCTTCTTTTTTACATTACTCGCATATTTGGGACTCAATGTTGCGTATTCAACCAAGTTGAAACGAGTTCCGATTTTAGATGTATTTACGATTGCTGCTGGATTTATCCTTCGAGTTTATGCGGGAGCAGCTGTCGTCAATTTACATATGAATGTGTGGTTTTTGCTGACGGTTATCAGTCTAGCTCTGTTTTTAGCCGTGGGTAAACGCCAAAGCGAACGAACGTTGCTTACTGGACTTAATGTTGGTTTGGAAGGTCAACGAGTTACTCTTTCCCATTACACTCAGCGGCTGTTGGATATTTATACAGGAATGTTTGCCACAGCTACATGGTTTGCATATGCGTTATTTTCCTATCAACAACAATTTGTCTTTGAAGAGGGACCTGTGCCGACATTCTTCTCACTGATTCCTCGAACTTTCAGACTGCAAAAATGGCTCATGATTACCGTCCCATTCGTCATTTATGGGGTAATGCGGTACTTGCAACTGGCGTATGAACAAAACAAAGGGGAAAGTCCCGAACGGGTGTTGTTGTCTGATAAACCATTACTGATTACAGTAACTGTTTGGGGCGTGTTAGTCATCGCTATTTTGTACGGTATCGGCTAGTTTCCATGTGTATAACTCGAGTAACTTTTTTGTCCCCTCACTTAGGTGTTTGCCTGAGTTTTGCAGATTTCTTACCGTAACGTATTCAAAGTTATCAAATCCTGGCTCTAGCGTTAAATGCGTTTGATTTGTTTTTATTTTGGCAATAAACCAGCTATATAAATATTCTTGCTCATTTTCAATAAATGTTGCTTCGCCGATCTTATCAACAAGATCAACTCTTATACCGATTTCTTCAAGTAGTTCGCGTTTCGCAGCTGACCTGTCCGATTCTTTCCTATTCACTTTTCCACCGGGAATCTCCCACTGTTCTTTGCCATTTTTATCGCGGTGAATGAGGAGGAATTTGCCTTGATGATTGAAAATTACACAACCTGCAAGCTTGATTAGCATAGCTACATTTTAACTAGGTTGTGACAAAAAAGATTACTTATTTCACCACTTTGGCGTAGGTGGCGGCGACCCAGCCCTGCTTGCCCGTGGCATATTCGATTTTGTGCCAACCGGTGTCGTTTGATTCAAGATATGGATAGGTTTCACCAGAATTTACTCGAGCGACTTCATTATCAGCTAAGCCATTGGGCTCAGATCTAACCCGCAGCCATCCCGTTGGGGTCGTTAGAATTTCCACGTATGGCTTTGTTAGCGTGGCAGAAGATGATGCTGCGACTTTTGGCGTAGGTGAAGGTTTGGGAGTGGGTTTTGCTGAATCGGTAGCATCGGG
>CAZKMY010000078.1:0-4542 GCA_964554085.1 uncultured Pseudomonadales bacterium | reverse complement strand
TTTGACTTATGACTCAAGACTTAACACGAAAGATTAGTAATAAAAGTAGACTGCTTTGACTTATGACTCAAGACTCAAGACTCAAGACTTTATACATTGGTATCGATGGCAACGAAGCAAATGTCTCCAAACGAGTTGGAAGTAATCAGTATGCCTTTGGCATTTTATGGGGAATGTACAGTCTCCATCCTGAAGATATTCAAATGACGGTGTATCTCAAATCAGCTCCACTGGACGATCTCCCACCCGCAACTGATTGGTGGCAATATCGGGTGATCAAGCCTGGATTCGCTTGGACCCAATGGCGTTTACCACTCGCGCTTTTTTTCACACTCAATCGTCCGCAAGTATTCTTTTCTCCCGGACACTATGCTCCTCGATATTCACCGATACCTACAGTAGTCACCATCATGGATCTTGCTTTTTTAAAAATGCCGCAGCTATTTTTAAAATTTAAACGTGGTGCCAAACAGCTGGCTGATTGGACAGCGTATTCGGTAGAACAAGCAGCGGCAATCATTGCAATTTCTCAACATACCTCACAAGATGTATCCGATATATATTTGGTTCCTCAGGAAAAAATTACCGTTGCCTACCCAGGAGTGGATCGGTCACGTTATACCCGCATCTCACCAGAGCGACAACAAGCTGTGCGAAAAAAATACCATCTACCTGAAAAGTACATTCTTCATGTTGGAACACTTCAGCCTCGTAAAAATATCATTCGTCTTATCGCTGCATTCGAATCTTTGCCGCCAAAATACAAACACTGGCAGTTGGTATTTGTGGGCCAGTCTGGATGGTTAACTGAAGACATTGATCGAGCCATCACTACCAGTAAAGTGGCGAACAGAATGATTCGTACGGGGTTTGTCGATGAACAAGATATTCCGGCACTAATGGCAGCTTCCGGGTGTTTAACCCTGGTCGGGTTATATGAAGGATTTGGCATGCCTCCCGCAGAAGCACTCTCCTGCGGCACCATCCCCGTTGTCTCAAACAACACCTCGTTACCTGAAGTAGTGGGTGAAGCGGGGATAACCGTTGATCCCTATTCGATCGCCAGCATTGCTCACGGTATAATGGTAGCGCTTGATCTAAAAGCTACTCAAAAACAGCAGCGCTTGGCCATAGGTCAGACGCAACTGGAGCAGTTTGAGTGGCAACAGTCAGCACAGCGGATCTTAAATGTATTGCGAAAGGCAGCTACATGAGTCAGTCACCCTTTAAAGATAAATACGGCAAATCATTATCGTGGGGGGCAGCGTTTCGGAAAATTGGCAATCGCATCTACAATTACAATCTTGATTTTGATGTTGCAATACTTTGGTGGCTAGGCAATGTTCCCTTTCACGGTTTCCGGCGATCTCTATTTCAGCTTGCAGGTATAAAAATGGGAAAGAAATCCACCATCCATGTGGGGGCGCGTTTTTACATGCCTAAAAATATCATCATTGGTGAGGGATCAATCATTGGCGATCACGCCACGCTTGATGGTAGAGCTCCACTGACTATCGGGAACCATGTCGATATAGCCTCTGAAGTCATGATATTTAACAGTCAACATGATATCCGTGACCCCCTCTTTGGAGCGATTGAGGCTCCAGTCGTTATTGAAGACTATGCCTTTATCGGTCCTCGTGCCATCATATTGCCCGGAGTCACGGTGCACAAAGGAGGGGTTGTTGCGGCAGGAGCGGTAGTGACGAAAGATGTTGATCCTGGTACGATTGTGGGTGGTGTACCAGCGAAAGTTATCGGAAAACGGCCGGTTACCACGTACGCGTATCAATTAGGACGGCCTCGGTTGTTTCAATAAAGAATGCTTATGAAATCCATAGATGTTTCCATTTTGATGGTAAATTACAAAACCAAAGATATAACTATCCAGGCGATTGATGCGGTATTGGCTTCAAAAACGAAATATGCGTATGAAATTATTGTTGTAGACAATAAGTCAGAAGACGGCAGTCTTGAAGCTATTCAAGCAAAATTTCCTCACATAATCACAATAGCCAGTAATGAAAATGGTGGTTTTGCCAAAGCTAACAACTTGGCTGCCACAAAAGCATCTGGGAAATATGTATGGCTGCTCAATAGCGACACAATTATTACCCCAGACACAATTGAATTATTGCTCGACGCTGCTGAAAAAAATAAAAGCTATGTGGCTTCATGCAAGCTAAAAAACAAAGATGGGTCAATTCAACCTCAGGGCGGCGCATTGCCCACTCTACCGCGCATTGCCATGTGGATGCTGAATATTGATCGCTTTGCTTCAGCGGAGAATTTGTATCAAAATTCACGTCCTGAAGCATTTACACAAGACAGAGAAGCGGGTTGGTTGGGTGGCACGGCGTTATTGGTCCGACGTGATTTGTATCAGAGTATGAACGGTCTCGATGATCATATTTTTATGTATGGTGAAGACGTAGAGTTTTGTATGCGCGTCCATGCGGGCGGGCTACCCATTCATTATTTTGCCAAACCTGAATTGATTCATCTTGGTCAAGCCAGTGGTAGCAGCGAGCGAGCAGTGCTGGGTGAATTCTCTGGCCTCAAGTATATTTATAAAAAACAACATTCACGCTCGGCGCAACAGCAATTATCTTTTTGGTTAAAAACGGGTGCATTATTAAGGACCGTCGTGTACACACTCACGGGCGATAGTAAACGAAGGGATATCTATGCAAAAGCTCTTGCATTGGCTTGATAATCACGGATTGATGGCGCTCGCCGCCTTTTTGTTGGTATTTATCCCACTCTATCCCAAGTTGCCACTATTTGATATTATCCCCGGATATATCGTGAGAGTTCGGATTGAAGACTTTTTGATCTTGTTCACTGCGGCAATTTGGTTTGTGAGAGTGCTTCGCGGAAAAGAAAAAATCCATCCACTTATGACCAAGATTTTTATTGGGTACATTGTGGTGGGATTACTATCCTCGCTGTCAGCAATGTTTATCACAAAAACCGTGCCGCTCGTAAATATCCATATTGCCAAACTATTCCTAAATTATTTCCGAAGAATCGAATACTTCTCTCTTTTCTTTATCTTTTTCTCAGCAGTGAAGTCAGTAAAGCAAATCAAAATCCTTATCTCGTTACTGATTGCCAGTATGATTCTTGTGGCAGGATACGGTTTTGGCCAAAAATATTTATACTGGCCTGTCTTTTCAACCATGAATCGGGAATTTTCCAAAGGCATGGTGTTGTACCTAAGTGAGCATGCTCGAGTTCCCAGCACCTTTGGTGGTCATTATGATGCCGCAGCCTATGCCATGATCATTCTCACCGTCTTACTTGCCATTTCTTGGTATGCGACAAATAAATGGTTTAAATGGCTATCGACCATTGCCTTTATCGCAGGGTTTTGGCTGCTTATTCTCACAGCCTCACGCACCTCATTTATTGCGTATCTTGGGGCAGTTTCGCTCTTAGCTTTCATGAGTATGTTTGTAAAAAAATGGTGGTGGCCAATTCCCAGATATCTCCTCGTTATGGTTTTTAGTTTGGTGGTTATGCTGTCATTTGGAGACTTGTCTGAGCGGTTTGCTGAAGTGTTTGGGCTAAAATCATTCAAAGAGAAATTTGCTCAAACACTGCTATCTGCCAAAGTGAACAAACCTTCCAATGGTCAAGCCGTAAGTGAAGTTTCGTTGGTAACAACACCCTCAGATACACCGCCCAGCACCACCAAACCCGACGGCAACCTCCCGGGAGGGGTGTATGAAAATATTCCCATCCAAATAGCGGAAACAGATGCCGAAGGGAAATATACCGGAGCCTACAAAGTGGTGTCTCGCACCTATTCAGAAAATGCCTATAAATATGGTCTTTCTGCTGCAATCCGCCTTGATACGACTTGGCCTTTAGCAATTGCCGGGTTTAAGAAAAACCCCTTGCTTGGTTCCGGCTATTCAACACTTTCTAAAGAAAGTGTGGGTCAATTTACCGAGGCCGAATCTACGGACTGTGACTTCTTGCGTAATTTGGGTGAAACAGGAATACTGGGAGTCATTTTCTTCTATGGAGCCGTGCTGACAGCTGCCATTATTTCCCTAAGATCAGTCAAAAAGACGCAAGACATCACCATGAAGGGATTACTGATAGGGTATGTTGCTGCCAATATGGGGTTGTTGGCCAACGGCATCTACATCGACATTTTTGAAGCCTCAAAAGTAGCTGAAGTATTTTGGGCGCTCACGGGCATGGTGATAGCTCTCACTGCCTTTTCAAACAACAGTCAGTTAGCTCCCATTCCTGACAGTCCCTTGGCAACCGTGCCAGTTGTGAAAAAATCTACCAAAAAAGTAAAAAGAAAAAAGAAATAAACCATGCGAGGGAAACAAACACTTATTTCAATTGCTGTGATAGTGTTTGTCATTGTTGGTTTTCTCGCACGGCTTTCCCACCTTTCCACCCCACTGGCAGACTGGCATTCATGGCGTCAAGCTGACACTGCTTCGGTAGCACGTGAGTATGTTAAACACGGTATTGATCTTTTGCATCCCACATACCACGACCTCTCCACAATTCCCT
>CAZKMY010000077.1:0-4580 GCA_964554085.1 uncultured Pseudomonadales bacterium | reverse complement strand
CATGATGGTAGGTATCTTAGCATAGTGGTTTTGGTATACTGCTGATAATTAAAGCATTTGTACGGAGAACAATGTATGAAGCTAATTAAAGGATTTGTTGGTTTTGTTTTATTTCTCGTTTTGTTGGGTGTGGGAGTCGGTGGATATTTTGGATTAATTCCGGGAGTATCGAACTTATTTGGCTCAAATAAGGCGCGAGATTTGGGTGTAAAGTACACTCAGGCTGATTTTGATTCGGTGGTGGCGAAAGGTGGAGCAGAGCGAACTGTCATGGCTAGTAGTGAAGCAAATGCTCAAGGACTATTGTATGAGGGAGCCACGCAGATTAATCAATCATTTACTAGCTCCGAATTAACTGCACTAACCAATAAATATGATCGTTGGGTAAACAATCCCTTTTCAAATCTTCAGATCAAAATTACGGGGAATTCGGCTGAGGTGTCCGGAATTGTGAGCATGAAGACCATGTTTACCATGATTAAGTCACTTGGGTTCTCACAGGCTCAAATTGATGAAGCCATGGCAAAATACAATGTCCCTTATGCTGATATTCCTTTTTATGTGAATGGACAAGCTTCGATTGTAAATAATAAAGGAGCCATGAATTTGTCTAAGGTTGAATTGGGCCGCGTACCTGTACCACAGGCTATGGTAACCCAATATCAAGGAGAGGTGACCAATTTGGTAATGGATTCGTTGCTTAAGGTGCCCAACATTGATATTAAAAAAGCTTCTTTTGAAAATGGCCAGTTGGCAGTGGATGGGACATTCCCCAATAAACAAAAAACAGTGACCATGACTGGATCAGTGCTGGCGAAATAATATGTCACAAGACAAATTCTCAGCGGTCTGGGTATCGCATACGTCAATTTCCGATTTTTTGAAATGCCCACGGGCGTACTACCTAAATAATGTGTATAAGGATCCCAGTACGGGCCATAAAGTGAAATTGATGAGTCCGGCACTGGCGTTGGGGCAAGCGGTGCATGAAGTGGTGGAGTCATTGTCTGTCTTACCTACCACTGACCGTTTTAAAGAACCACTTCATAATAAGTTTGTCAGGGCGTGGAATAAGGTGAGTGGAATAAAGGGTGGGTTCCATGATGAAGATCAGGAAGCCCAATACCGAGCACGTGGCGAATCCATGTTGCAGCGGGTACTGGATAATCCTGGTCCTCTGAAAAATCTTGCCGTAAAAATTAAAATGGATCTTCCTTATTATTGGCTGTCAGAAACTGACAATATTATTTTGTGCGGCAAAGTAGATTGGTTGGAGTATCTTCCCGATCAAGATGCGGTACATATTGTTGATTTTAAGACCAGCAAGAATGATGAAGATCCTAACTCACTCCAATTACCCATTTATTATTTACTGGTATCCAACTGTCAGCATCGGCAAGTGGTAAAAGCGAGCTATTGGTATTTAGATCGGAATACTGAATTAACTCCAAAAGAACTGCCTGATCCCGAAGAGTCGCAGGCAAAAATTTTGAAGATTGCCAAGGAAATTTCTTTGGCTCGAAAATTAAACCGATTTAAATGTCCTCATGGGGATCAGGGGTGCCAAGCCTGTCGCCCCCTGGAGGCAATTCAACGGCATGAGGCCACGTTTGTGGGAGTAAATGAGTATAATCAAGATATCTACATATTAGAAAAACATTCTCATGTAAAAACTGAGGATAGTGAAATTTTGTAGTTGAAGGAGGTATGCATATGAAGAAATTTGGACTGACAGCACTGGGAGTCATTGTTGCCTTGGGCTTGATGATTGCTGGATTTTATAACAATTTGGTCATATCCCGAGAAAAAGTAGATACTCAGTGGGCACAAGTACAAACCCAATATCAACGCCGATTTGATTTGATTCCCAATTTGATGGAAACGGTGAAGGGTGTGGCGAAACAAGAGCAGGCAGTGTTTGGACAAATCGCTGATGCGCGGACCAAATATGGATCAGCCCAAACAACGGATGAAAAAGTGGCTGCAGCAAATGAACTAGAAACTTCTTTATCCCGATTGTTGGTTATCGTAGAAAATTATCCTGAACTAAAATCGTCAGAGAGTTATCAAACACTTATGACCCAGTTAGAGGGAACCGAAAACAGAGTTAGTGTTGAGCGACAACGATTTAATGAAACCGTGCGAGATTACAACCTGGTAATTAAACGATTCCCTGCTAATTTACTGGCTGGCATGTTTGGATTTTCATCGAGAGCATATTTTGGCGCCGCAGATACAGCCCAGAATGCTCCAGCAGTGAAGTTTTAAAGTGGTAAGTCCTAAGTCATAAGTGTTGAGTCATATGAAGAAATTATTATTTCTTTTGGCTTTGTTAGCAATACTACATCCTGTTGGGGTGCGAGCGTATTCGTCGCCGGGAAAGGCAACTGGGTATGTCAATGATTTTGCCGGGATTATTTCGAGTGACACAAAGCAATACTTGGAGGCAACATTAACTCAGCTTGAAGCTTCGACCAGCGCTCAAGTGGCGGTGGCAACTGTCAATTCACTCAGTGGGGATACGGTAGAAAATTATGCCGAGAAGTTGTTTAAAGAATGGCAGGTTGGGCAAAAAGGAAAAGACAACGGGGTTTTGTTGCTGGTGGCTAAAGACGACAGAAAATTGCGGATTGAAGTGGGTTATGGTTTGGAAGGAACGCTGACGGATGCGCAATCAGGCGCAATTATCCGTAATGTGATCACTCCCCGATTTAAAGAAAGCAATTATGATCAGGGAATCAAGGATGGAGTCGAGGCCATCCGGTCAGTTATTCAGGGAGATACATCGGCAATCTCTCAATCCACCACATCATCTAGTTCACCAAAAGATGCTTTGGAAAGTATTGCCGGAATTTTCTTTTTTGGAATCTTTCTGCTGCAATGGTTTATCAGCATTCTGGCACGATCAAAGTCATGGTGGCTTGGTGGAGTCATTGGCGGAATCGCAGGTTTAATCTTTGGAGGATTTGGAGGTTTAATTGGTTTCGGATTGGTGGGGTTGTTGATTGATTTTCTGGTGTCGAAACAATATAAAACAAGTCAGAGTACAGGAAGTTATCCTTGGTGGATTGGTGGAAAGAGCGGTATGAGTGGTTGGTCATCGGGTAAAAGCGGGGGTGGGTTCGGTGGATTTGGTGGTGGCCGCTCTGGTGGTGGCGGCGCAAGTGGAGGATGGTAATACTGTTATTTGCTAATATTAGCTAATATCTGCTAACATTAGCTAACATTCGCCAATGTGTTTTCTATATGCTTCAGCTTACACAAACAATCACTATTGATTCGAAAATTCAATCGCTCATTATTGAATTTGAAGCCATAAATAAAGCTCTCCAATTAGTTCACGTTCCAACTGAGCGCGTATCTATGATTCGGGGAGAACAAACGCTTCATAGTGCCCTTTTTTCCGCAAAAATTGAGGGCAACCCTTTAACCATTGAGCAGTTTCATACAAATCCATCTTCAAGTCATAAAGTGGAAGTGCAGAATATTTGCCGAGCACTTAATAAGATATATTACACAAACTCGTGATGGCAAATTTATCTCCCTCAGCGGGCGTGTTTCGAACAGAACAATCAGCAATATTTAATCAAGCCGGTATTGCAATTTATATAACTCCTCCCGATGTTGAAATCAGACCGCTTTTATCTCAGATGTTTAGTCAATTTAATCAATTGAATATCCACCCGGTACTAAAAGCAGCTATCCTCCATTTTCAATTTGAGAAAATTCACCCGTTTCTCGATGGTAATGGGAGGGTTGGTAGATTACTTATTCACCAAGTCTTGAAAAGTCATAATTTGGCATTAAATGGGTTGGTTGGTTTTGAAAATTATGTCGAAACTAACAAAGACGAATATTACGATTTATTGGCAATGAATACTAAGGACATTACTGAATTTGCGTATTTTCTCCTTAATGCACTTATTCAAGACAGTCAGATTGCGATAAAAAAGACCACATCAACTCCCCAAAATCCATCAAAAACTACACTTTTGCTGCCCAGACGACAGGAAATTATACATATTATCTCAGATCATCAATCGGTTAACTTTGATATGCTACATCGAAGATTTTTGGCGATTCCACCATCCACACTTCGCTACGATCTGTTACAACTTCAGAGAAAAGGTTATATTAAAAAACTTGGCACAACTAAGGGAGTTTTATATATCTTAAATAAGGAAAACTAAAGACCAACCAGAGAGCGAAGGGTGGCAATTTCGGTTTTGGTGGCGGAGCGGGATTCGCCAGCTTCAAGTTTTTCTAGCTTGATAGGGCCGACAGCGACGCGAACCAAATCAACAACCTGCAATCCTACCATTTCGCACATGCGGCGAATTTGACGATGTTTCCCTTCGTGAATGATAAATTCCAGAAGTGTTCCATCTTTGGTATCTTCGATTAATTCGACTTGGGCTGGTGCAGTGATCCCTTCGGATAAATTAATCCCATTTTGAAGTTTTTCAATTTTACGATCGGTAACCTGGCCAGTTACGACGACTCGATAGGTTTTATCAATATGATATTTGGGATGAGTAAGGCGATGGGTCAATTCTCCATCATTGGTCAGCAACAACAGA
>CAZKMY010000076.1:0-4733 GCA_964554085.1 uncultured Pseudomonadales bacterium | reverse complement strand
ATTTTTGGTTGACAGATATGGACGGTACTCAGACAGGTTATTGGGTCATAGTATCGAATTGTTGTGCTCAGTTAAAGGCTTGATATATTGGTAAAATGTGACTAAGTTGATAATTGAGGATGTATTAGGAGTATAGATGATAGAAGTGCCTAAAGACTGTATCTCATCACTGGCGAAATATACATTCATTGACTTGTTTGCGGGTATTGGTGGTTTTCGCTTGGCATTAGAGTCATTCGGAGCTAAATGTGTATTTTCTTCAGAGTGGGATAAATTTGCTCAAGAAGTTTATCTCTCCAATTTTCATGAGCAACCGCATGGGGATATAACAAAAATAGACGAATGTGATATACCTAAGCATGATATTCTATGCGGAGGATTCCCATGCCAAGCTTTTAGTATTTCTGGCAAACAAAAAGGATTTGAAGATTCTCGAGGCACATTATTCTTTGATGTGGCTAGGATTGTTAAATACCACCAACCTAAGCTTGTGTTCCTTGAGAATGTGGCTAATTTTGCCAAACATGATAATGGACGGACTCTATCTGTTGTTTTGCGAACACTCGATGAACTAGGGTACAACGTGACTTACAAAGTATTGAATGCAGGAAATTATGGTGTACCGCAGAAACGAGAACGAGTTTATATCTTGGGATTTAGAAAGGGCATAGAATCGAGCTCGTTTAGTTTTCCTGGAGGCAATGGAATCAATGTCAGTCTAAAAGATATTCTTATGCCAAACGAAGAAGTATCAAACTTCTTTATAACGAAATACACACCTACATGGATTAGGGATGTTAACGTAGAAGCCGATTTGTTTAATATGTTACCTAACAAACCGATAAGAATTGGTATTGTGAATAAGGGAGGGCAAGGTGACAGAATTTATCACACATCTGGGCACGCGATAACTCTCTCTGCATATGGTGGTGGAGTCGGCGCAAAAACTGGATTGTACATGGTAGATGGTGTACTGAGGAAACTGGCTCCTAGAGAATGTGCAAGATTAATGGGACTTCCAGACACTTTCAAAATCCATCCGAACAAAAATCAAGCTTATAAGCAATTTGGCAATGGAGTTGTAGTAAATGTATTACAACACATCTTGTTTTCAATTATTGAAAGGGGAATTTTATGAGCACTTTTGAAATAGGATCAAGGACGGCTCGTGGCGGTTTCGATCTGGAAAAGTTGGTAGTAGATAAGTTTAACAATTGGCAAAGTGATATTGATGCTGATAGGTGGTTATCTGTGATGGGAGTTGAGGCAAAGACGATCAAAAATCTAATGGCTCAGCAAATTCCAACTAGGATTCCCAGGAGTATATGTAGTAAATATGGCATAGAATTAGCAGACTTTGATGAAGTAAGCAGATTCAAAAAAGCTGATGTCCAAGTTAGGGTGGTAATTGTTTTAGTAGATAGAATACTAGTTTTTAACATATCCGTTAAAAAAGTGTCAACCACCAACGGCTTTAATCAAATAGATAAGCGCCCTGTAAGCATGTACCAATCAATGTGGAGATTTGATGATGATGTTGCCTATTGGCTTAAAGCATACACAGGGGAGATTTTTCCACAATCTATATCGGGAGTAGATTCCGCACGATTAAAAGACCCTCGTCGTTTGAATATGAACGAAATACCACCTGTAAAGGTTAAAAAGATACTGGATTTTTTTAATGCAAATAAGTACTTAATCGTAGCTGATACAATTAAGGGTCGTGGTTGTTTATCAGCAGAATGGTTTATAGTTGGAAGAGAGTTGGATGACAATGTCGAATGGATCATTAAGCCAATTAATGAGGTCGTTAATCATTATTGTGCTGGAAACGCAGTTGCGTCTACACAAGGGACTATCCATTTAGGAAGAGTAACTGTACAAAGAAAAGGTGGAACTCCAGATCCTACAAGCCTTCAGTTTAAAATTAACCCCGGGGAGTTGTTCGATGTCTAAATTTGACGAAGTTTTTAAAATCAATGCAGATAAATATTCCCTAGTAACTATAGAAAGAAATCAAATAGATAAGCTTAATGAGTTCCTTGAGCGGTTAGTAAAAGTGAAACGTACAGAGTTTCATCATCAAGTTGACGGGCTTTCAGAATTTAAACGCTTCTATACTGGATTTTTGGGTGAGTTAGCACTTGAGAAGTTCTTGAACATTAAATTCGTAGATTGGGAAATTGGGGATTCGTCAAAATTTGTAGTCTCTGATATGAAAAAGGTGGGGCTAAAAATTGGTATAAAAACCGTCAATTACGGCATGTTTCCTGTCATATTCAAAACATGCTATTATCCGGAAATCATCTGTGTGAAAATGAACGATAATGAAGTACAAATCTGTGGACTGGCAACAGTCAACATTCTTCACCAGTATCAATCCTTAGAGTATATTATGGACCCGAGATTGCGACAAAAAGGATCAAAAACCGCTTTTATTGGATTAGATCGTCTTTTGACCTTTAGTAGCATATCAGATCTTAAAACGTATTCTCAATGACACTTAGTAGATCGGAAACAATGAGTAGAGTTCGATCTAAGAACACAGCCCTAGAAATGGATTTCCGCAGAGCTCTGCATCATGCTGGAGTTAGGTATAGAGTCAATTCAACCCTTTTTGGAAAGCCAGATATTGTTATTAACAAATACAAGCTTGTTGTGTTCATCGACTCATGTTTCTGGCATGGATGCAAAGATCATTACCGCACACCTTCGACTAATGTTGACTATTGGAACAAGAAGATTTCTAGAAATATCAATAGAGACATAGAGGTAAACAATCATTACATGTGTATGGGATGGACAGTAATCAGAATTTGGGAACACGATATTAAAAAAGACCAAACTGTCTGTGTTAACCTAGTGCTAAAACATATCCAGCATAAAGAGATTTAGTAAAAATAGGAAGAATCAATGGATTACAACAATTTGCTTAAAAAGCTGCTGTCTTTCCGGAGAGATAGAGATTGGGAGATGTTTCACGATCCCAAAAACCTAAGCATGGCATTATCGATTGAGGCGGGTGAGTTAATGGAGCATTTCTTATGGATAGATAAAGACCAGATTAAGAAATTCGACATTGATAAGATACAGAAGATTTCCGAAGAGATTGCTGATGTTTTTATTTATCTAGCCTATTTATCTCATGGACTGAACATAGATATTGAGAACGCGGTAGAAAGAAAAATAGTTATGAATGCCGAGAAGTATCCAGTGTAAGTTGTTAGCAATAACAAAGCATTGCTAAGAAGCGAAGCATATTATTTGGAACAAGAAGCTATCAATGACGTCAACAAACTAATTGGTTTTGATAATATGGAGGAATAGTGAGGTTATTTAAAGTGAACTCTAACAGATCACTAAGCTCAGTAAAAGAGACAGAAATATCCAGAGAAAAGATTATGCAAGAGATAACAGAAAAAAATCTACCACTGATATTCGGTTTGGATTTTGTATGCTCAGAGTTTTCGGTTGATATTTTCCGCTTAGACACTCTCGCTTTCGATCCAGAATCTCGGTCCTTTGTAATCATAGAATATAAGAAAACTGAAAACCGAAGTGTTATTGATCAGGGTTATGCATACTTAGGGAAGATGTTAGATCGTAAAGCCGACTTTGTACTCCAATACAATCTTGTTAATAAAAAAAACCTGCAAATAAGTGACATTGATTGGGCTCAATCAAGAGTGTATTTTGTCTCTACAGCATTCAATAGTTACCAGCTAGGATCTCTGATTTTCAATGATCTGCCAATCTCTTTATGGGAGATCAAGTTTTACTCAGACAACCACATATCATATAGAAGAATTGACTACGGGAGATCAGGCACAAGTATTAAGAAGCTTTCTCCAATCGATACGAAAATCAGCAAAGTAACTAAAGAAATTGTGGTTTATACAGAAGAAGACCATCTAAAGAGAGCAAACGAGGATGTAACCTCACTTTATGAAACACTCAGAGATGAGATTATCGTCAAATGGAACTTAAACATCGAACCTAAAAAGTTATATATAGCGTTCAAAAGAAACACCAATATTGTGGATATTGAAATTCAAAAATCGAAGTTGAAGTTAACCTTAAATGTATTGAAAGGCCATCTGGTTGATAACCTTGGCTTAGCAGAGGATGTTTCTGGTAAGGGCAAATGGGGGAATGGTGATTATCAGATTACAATGAAAGATGGTTCAAGTATTTCTTACATCCTAAGCTTGATTGAGCAGTCGGTTAAACTGCACTCATAATTGAAGTAAGAGGGTTGTGGCAACTATGATTGAAAAAATTAACTACATCGATAACACAGGACTCTTTATTAGAATGAGCGGGGCAGCCAACGTTGAGTTAAAGCGATTAAATCTGATATATGCTGAGAATGGAAGGGGTAAAACAACCATATCTGCTATTCTTAGATCTTTGATGTCTGGGGAACCGATTCACATTAACGAAAGACGTAGCATAGGTAGTCATTCTAATCCTCATGTAGTACTCACATGTGAAGGAAATCAAACTATCCAATTCCAAAATGGCACATGGACAAGGACCGTACCAGAAATTGTGATTTATGATGACGTCTTTGTTGCCAATAATGTTTGCTCTGGTTTGATGGTCGATCCAAGTCATCGGCAGAATCTGCATGAGTTGATAATAGGCGAGCAAGGAGTAAGTTTAAACAGGCAGTTAAATGAGTACATTCAGCAAATAGAAGACCACAATCGAGAACTCCAGAGATTATCGAG
>CAZKMY010000075.1:0-4824 GCA_964554085.1 uncultured Pseudomonadales bacterium | reverse complement strand
TTGCACTTCTTTTCAGAGGTGCCACATTTTGAAAAATCCAAAACATTTATCAGCAAAAAAATAGAGAAAAGAGTTTTTACCGAATTCCAATGATTTTTTTGACAATATTTTCAAAACTTTCATTTGAAACAGTCAGTGAAACCTCATAAGTCCCTTCCTTCAGATAGGTATGTTTCGGGTTTCTCTCCGTTGATGTTGATCCGTCACCAAAGTCCCAGACCCAGCTGATAATACCAAAACCTGAAGAGAGGTCAATAAACTGAACATTGGTTCCATTGGTTACTTCAGTCTTGAAATCCGCCACGACCGGGGTTGATGAACCCTGGACCGAAATGATCTGGGTTGCAGAGTCACTGCTGATTCCATTTTCATCACTTACGGTGAGCATGACAGTGTAAACACCAGGAGTCAGATAGGTGTATACCGGACTCTGGAGTGGTGAGGATGATCCATCACCAAAGTGCCATAACCAGGATGTCGGGTTTCCGGATGAGAGATCGGTGAATTGGACATCAATCCCAACTGTTACATCCTTTGGTGCAAAGACGAACTTTGCAGTCGGTCCTTTTGCCACCCGGATGTAATCGTTCTTTACCGCTTTGCCCTTGTCATCACCATTCGTGATAAGGCTGATAGTATACCGGCCTTCTTCAGTGAAGGTGTGAATCGGGTTCTGTTCGGTGGAGGTTGTACCATCTCCAAAGTCCCAGAGCCATGATGTCGCCTGGTAACTCTTATCTGTGAACCGGACAGTAAGGGGTTTATTTCCGTAGGTCCGATCTGCGTCAAAGTCAGTTCCAACCAGGCAGGATTTGTCAGAGACGGTGAACTGGATATGGACATAGTTGTCGTCTACGTTTGGATCGTCAAGTCCCTTTATGAGTGCATAGAGAACTTCGGTACCGAGCTTATACCCAGGGCCTTCGACCTGGACGAGTTTTCGCCAGTCATCGTCCCAGGGTAATGATGGATCTGATGTATGTTCAGATTCTACATCAACATTGGTTAGGAAATCGCTATTCGGATTCCAATTTTGTGTTGTACTTACATCCAATTTTTTATAAGATCCAATATCCGGGAATCCTGATAGTATCCATTCTTTATTTATTTCAACAGGTCTTGCCCAATATTTAGTACTAAGATCCCTCTCATGGATAACATCAAACTGGTGATTATAACCAGGATCCTGAATAATCAGGTCATAAGTTCCAGCATCAATCTGACATAGAGTCGTATTATTATATAGCAGGAGATCTCTCACAACATCAAAGCTAAATGTCCCATCACAATTTACAGTGAATTGCCTGTTGATGTATTTCACATCCCCTATCTTTCCTTTACCAAGTAACCAGACGTTGAGCTTTTTATCCGGATTTCCAGTAGAAATTCCACTAACTGGAATTGGTTGACCATCAATGGTTTCTCCACATGGATAGCCTGGACAGCAGCAACGTTCAATATCTTCAGTAATCGCAGTAAGTTCGGGAGCCTTTAATTGAATTGTTGCTACTGCGTAAACATCACAATGCGGACAATCTGTCAGGGTGCAGACATTACCATCACATCCGTTACACTTAGCTTTATCAAGTGTACATGTAGTTCCTCTGCAATCCAGGCAGGCTGGACAATGTGGAGGCCAGTTACTAATTGCATAGATAGTATAATTACCAGGATTGATTGGTAAGAATCCTGTTTCCCAGAATCTTGGTTGTCCACCAATATCATTTGTGAATATCCAATCAAAACCTTCAACCCTGGGCTGACTGTTAATAATTAATTCAGGGCCTGGACCAATCGGACCATAAGGATAAGGAACAGGGATTAAACCTCCACCACACTCCGGTTGGCAAGGACCAATCATATACAGAAAGGTTTGATAACTATCAGTATTTGTACCGGCAATCTTGAGTATATCTCCAAGGTAGGCTTCAGTTATTGGGGTATTCGTATCATCAGATGCCTGAGAAATCTGTATTGAGATATCCCCTTTCTTGACGGTTATTTCAGTTCTGTCGAATATATGAACACCATTACACTCATGTAAGCGTTTCTGAACATGAACCATATAGACAGGGTTATCATTTGCTTTCCAAACAGTATTGTCTACTTTGATATTAATTTTCGCAACCCCTTCACAATCTGTTGTGATATTTGCGTAATAATACACACCATCGTGGAAATCCTTTGGAACAACATCCCGAAATGTAAGATCATCACAACAGGCAGGATATACAATATTATTACCAATAAGATATTGACCCCCTTCAGGATCAAAAGTTGTGTTGAATAACGTTATTGTGTTATTTACGATTGTTTTCTCAAACCAAGGTGGACGATCGCATACTTTCCCAGTCATCCTAAGTGGACATTCCATTAAGGCAATAATGTATTCAGTTTTTGGTTTCCCAATAATGGTTGCTACTGAAGATTCGGTTCTTAAGATAGAATCTGGATTGACCGAAACCGATACAATTTCAGGAACAAGATTTATGTTTGCTGTTTTTGACTGAGCGCCACCAATTGTTACGTAGCTATCAATAATATTGTTAGCCCAGCACTTTGCATATATTGAGTATGCACCCTCCGGGGTATCAAGAAGACAAGTATCATGATTTAAAGCACTAGTATCCCATCCTGTCCACTTAAATGTGTTTGTTGGAATATAAAGATCTTTTAAACTTACCTCTCCTTTGATGTCCTGATCGCAACGGCAATTTTTAGGCCAGTTTTTAACAGTATCTGGCCCTAATAACCTAACATACTCTTTGCCATTTACACCAGTGACATTGAGATCAAAGAAACGAACATCTGCACCTGCTGGAAGTACTTTGGTTCTCGGGGCAACTGGATAAGGAACTCCGGTTCGCTGCTGAATTTTATAGAGGTTTGTCTTAATGTTAAAGTCCAAATTTGTACCAATAAAGACTTCACCTGTCCTGTTCACATCTGGACATACATCATCGGAAACAACCAGCTCAATGTGAGGAAGTTCCACATAAAATGCCACTACATTTTTCCCATTATAGATAATTGGTTGTCCGGTCGACCGATCGCATAAATAAAATGCACCTTCAGTATATCTGTTATTCATGATATACTCAACCGGATTGATAAAATAATCAAACTCCTCTCCGGATGCAATATCTATGTACTTATCCGCAGAAGTTCCCGTCCCAGCCATGACATCATCTCCCCACCAGCCAAGAAAGTCTATCATGATTGTTTTAGTTGGATCATTTGGATCCAGAAGCGCATCATAAATGTCTAAATGAGTTTCTCCAATAAATACTGTCCCGCCTTGTTCAACGTGTGGAACCCATACATTCTGACCAACCGCACAAACCGGATTGATCAGAATGTAACTGATACAAATCAGGGTAAGTAACCAGATTGTTCTAATAAATACAGTCTTTAAACCTTTTCTGACCATGATACACCACTCCATCCGAAGAATCTGTTTTACGAAGAATTTTTTTTAAATCCCGTAAAATAATCTACAGGATATTTTATCCTCCGTATCATCCCAGATTCACAAAACACCCATCCCCAACAGAATTGTTTGTGTTTTGAGCCTTCTTTTCTAATAATATACATCATATATATTATTAGAAATATAAAGATTTCTATTAATCGATTAAAATAAAGAATTTTCCGCGTAGAATAGGTACTAAACAACCTTGATGAGAGTCCCAGCAAGTATATCAAATATCGATAGTAAGACATTCTTTTGAATGTCATATGATTTTATGTTTTAAAAAAAAATGGTCAGGGCACAATGACCGGCATCGAAGTAGTGTTTGATGAATATACATTCCCAACAGTCAAATTGACCCAATAAAATCCAGGTTTGTTATACTCATGATCTGGACTTTGAATGGATGTACCAAATCCATCACCAAATGACCATTTCCATGAATAGGGTCCACCTTTAGATTCATCTATGAAATGAATAAGTCTTAAATTATTTGAATCAGGAACTGGTTTAAATTTTGCCTCTAAAAGATCAAATTCTATGTTCCTACTCGTTGAATTGCTTCTCTGATAATTATCAGTAACAGTGAGGTTAACTTTATGAGGTCCCTCTGAGGAAAATTTAACAACCGGATTTTTACCTTCTGGTTTCATTTCACATGAACCACATGTCCAATTATAATGCAATGGTGTTGCTCCATAGGACTCGTCAATCAATTGAGCAGTTAACGGGGTATTACCAACACTAATAATCGTAAACTGAGCAACTGGTTCATCCTTCCCAGGAGTTTTTACAACGGTGACTGTCTTTGATTGTTGTGCAGGATATGGCACTCCGTCTGAAAGAGCAACTAAGTTAATGTTGTAACTCTTTGCTGCATCAGGAATATCACTGATATTATACTGGTGAACATATGAGGAGTCACTGGTTTTGACCACGGGTGTTTCGTCACCAAAGTTCCATTCGAATAATGGTGTCTCATTCAGACCGGTGCACTGGGCGATTACCGTAACATTCAGTGGATTATACCCTCTTGTCGGAGCAATTGCAAAATCAATGACTGGTGGAACGGGTTCAGTTACATTCACAAGCATGTAAGCCTGGTCAGCCCCGTTAGAGGCATTAAAATATAATGTAACGTTATAAACTTTTGGATCTTTAAACGTTACTGTTGGATTCTGAACATCATAAACATTCGGTTTTGTATCATTGAAGTTCCAAATATAGCTAAATGGTTCTTTTCCTTCAGATTGATCAACAAATGAAACCTTTAACAGTCGAGACACCGGCTCCACCAAGGGCACGGTTTGCAGCAGTTCTGGCACTATTGGCGGCATGGGTTTGGGCGCGTG
>CAZKMY010000074.1:3156-4860 GCA_964554085.1 uncultured Pseudomonadales bacterium | reverse complement strand
ACACTGTAGCTGGTAGGATACCGGGCAGCGGTATTGTTGGTAATGGTGATAGTGTGACTGACATCGACCCTTTGTGTAGCGCTGAGGGTGTAGGTGGAATGAAATGAAGAGGAGAAATCCGCTGCACGACACGGTGAAGATAAGAAAAGAAAGATTGTAGTAAGTGTAATGACGGGATATTTCATGGATCACCAATTGTAAAAACCGAATAACTGCATGAGAACGGTTTGGCTAAGGACAAGGATAAAGAGTGACCGTTGTTCGGAGCGGGAAATTTGCTGTTTCTCGAAATAGGGAGCCAGGATAGTTAGAACTGCAGGAATAATGTAGAGGGCAGCTCGACCCGTTTCGCCGGTGTAATAGGCTCCTGTGGCAATGAAGCCTAGAAATGAGCCAAGTCCAGCAAGACTGATAATAAAAAAATGCGCTGATGGATGAAATATTTTTTTTGAAGATGTTTTAAATGCTCGAATAATGAGGAGAGAAAGATATGGTCCTAAAAAGATGATATGTTCACCTATATCAGCCAGACGGGAAACAAGGTAATTCATGATACCAACAGTGGTCAGGGAGAAAATTCTGGTGTTTTCATATTGTTTGGCAATGATAAATCCAGTGATGTAGGAGTAGTTGGTGGTTAGGTAGACCAAGAACAGTAGCCCTGCGGTGAGACCGATGACTTTGATGAAGTGATATATATTATTGTGCCTGGTGTAATCAATCACCATCATGACTGGGATGAGCCAAGCAACACCAAAGGTGAGGAGACTACTAAAAAATAGGAAGCCGGCGGGAAGCCAGACTTTTAATGGTTTTTTTGCTTGATCAAATGTCCAAAGGGTAGCAGTAAATGCGGCGGCAATGACAGTATCGATCGTGGATAAACTATATATTTGAAAAGCACTACTAATGCCAAACAAAACAGCAACAAATTGCGCAGATGATTCTGATGTGTATTGCTTGAGCCACTTGTACAAAAACCAAACGGTACCCATAGACATAAGAGAAAGGGATAGGCTCGCGAGCAATGCATTTTGACTCAGGCGTTGAAAAACATACATGATTAAGACAGGAAGTGGCGGGTGAACGCGGCCGTGGTACCCTAAGTTTGGCTGAATTGTGGTGAACTGGGAAATGAAATTGAGGGGGTCATACACTGTTTGTGCATCACTCCAATAATTTACTTCATAGGGAATTTGGGAATCAGTTGGCCAAATAAACCCGAGGTGATAACCCTGCAATAAATTGGTGGCGAGTGAAAGGATCCAGATAAGGCCGAGTTGTAGGATGAATGGTCGTTTAGCGGAAAAAGCTTTCCAAAGGGCAATTCCAAAGGCAGCAATAGCACAAAGGGTGAGTAGGTCGAGGAAATAGGGTGTTTTGGGGTTAATTATGCTTATCGGCCAATAAGGCCCCATGATAAACTTTAGTCGTGACTGGAGCGATTTTAGTATGAAGTTGAAAAATACTGTTCCGCAAAATAGCACAATGGGTGCGGTAAAAAGAACTTTTTTTGATAAGAGCGGTGTTTGGTTTTGGGTGGCCATTGGAGCCATAATACTATGCGTAAGTTTTTGGTGGAATAGGCGTACGGAACGGATATTGCCCTCAAATCAGCGAATTGATTCTGCTTATGCAGCTCCCCAACCCGGATCGTACATGTCTGGTGTGTCGCTGCCATTATTTATCCCCGTGCAGGTTCCG
>CAZKMY010000074.1:0-3146 GCA_964554085.1 uncultured Pseudomonadales bacterium | reverse complement strand
CGGAGAAGGCAACGCAGATAATCGTTACTTTTAAATATAGAACTACTCCCTCATTTCAATCAGCGTGGCTGGTCATTCCTACTGAGCGAACCGGAGGTTGGTCGAAAATTTGGTTGACCATGAATTAATGCGGCGACATCCCCTACAGTCGGTTTTTGCTAATGGATTGTCGCTTTATCAAAAAAACGTTTCGTATAAAACAACCAATGATTTTCTACGATCGTCGCACGATCAGCAGACAGTTGTTGCGGATGCATACCTGATGTCTTGGTATGCATCACAATCGGGACAATTACTTCCGTTTATCCCGCTGGAAACGTATACTTCCACATCATCGGTTCCTGATTATATTTGGACAACCTTTGTGAAACCAAGAATATTTCCTGATGGATGGGTTGAGTTTAACCGAGGAATGAGCATTACCAAACCGGTTCGGGATAACGATGGGATAACGACATTACAATTAGTTAGTGATAATCCAAATGAAGTATTAGATATTACCAAACCCGTCATTCGGTTTAAGTGAATTAGCTTCGGTCGAGGGTAAGGTATTTACCGGTATAACTTTCAGGGATAGCCTTGATTTGCTCGGGGGTGCCGGTGGCAATAATAGATCCGCCCGCATCTCCGCCTTCTGGGCCGAGGTCAATGATCCAATCCGCATTGGCAATTACGTCTAAGTTGTGTTCGATAACGACAATGGTGTTGTTGGCTGCAATCAATTCTTTGAGAACGACCAATAAATGTTTAACATCTTCAAAGTGAAGTCCTGTGGTGGGTTCATCCAATAGATAGAGGGTGTGGTCGGTACTGGCGGTGGACAGCTCTTTGGCGAGCTTAACCCGCTGGGCTTCGCCTCCAGAAAGGGTGGTGGCGGGTTGTCCGAGTTTAATATATCCCAAGCCAACTGCTTGGAGGGTTTTTAATTTCCGGGTAATTTGTGTGTTATTTTTGAATAACTCCAGTGCTTGATCGACGGTTAAATCCAGAATGTCCGCGATGGATTTGTCTTTAAACTTGACCCCTAATGTTTCTGGGTTATAGCGGAGACCATGGCAAACATCACAATTGACGTAGACGTCAGCTAAAAATTGCATGGATATTTTTACTTGACCGTCACCATGGCACGCTTCACATCGGCCGCCTTTGACATTAAAACTGAAATGTCCGGGGCTCATGCCCTTTAATTTTGCTTCTTTGGTTTCAGCCATGAGAGCTCGGATAAAATCGAATACTTTGGTATAGGTGGCAGGATTTGACCGTGGGGTGCGGCCGATGGGACTTTGGTCTATCAGTTTTACGTGAGCAATGTCTCCTACTCCCTTGATGGATTTGTAGTGAGTGGCAACGTCTGATTCCAATCCGAGTTCATGACGAATAGCTGGATAAAGTGTGTCATGAATCAGGGATGATTTACCGGATCCGGACACGCCGGTAACCACGGTAAGTTTTCCCAAGGGGATGGAAACATCGATATTTTTTAAATTATGTTCCGTGCAGCCGGATAGAACAATATTTCCTTGAGTTTTAGGAACATCTGTTTTAGTTTCCAGCCCGAGACTTTTCTTTTGATTATCGAGACTTTTCTTATCAATAATCGCTTTTCCGCTCAAATAACGGCCGGTCAGTGAGTGAGCATCATGGATAATTTCGTTGGGTTTACCTTCTGCAACCACATATCCTCCGCCCAACCCTGCTTTGGGGCCAAAGTCAAAGAGATAGTCGGCTGCCAGCATCACACTTTTGTCATGCTCGACTACGATGAGTGAATTCCCTAAATCACGCAAGTTTTTGACCGCTTCGATTAATTTGTCGTTATCCCGAGGATGGAGACCAATGGTGGGTTCATCCAGGACGTAAAGAACGCCCGTCAGGCCTGTGCCGATTTGTGATGCCAGTCTAATTCGCTGGGCCTCACCACCTGCCAGCGTACTCGCTTCGCGGTGGAGAGTTAGATAATCTAATCCGACCGTAACCAAGAATTGAAGTCGTTGTTTAATTTCTTTGACGATATGAAAGGCAATGGTTTTTTCAGATGGGGTGAGGGTGGGGTCGGTGGGGGCGGTAACAATCTGGTGGAGAGTATTGATCCAGGATAAGGAATCAAGCACGGAAAGATTAACAACATCCACAATATTTTTATCCAAGATAGTAATGGAAAGAACTTCATTTTTTAACCGGTTCCCATGGCAAGTAGGACATTCTTCTTTGCGCATATACCGTTCAATTTCTGAGCGCATAAAATCAGAGTTGGTTTCCGTATATCGGCGTTCGAGATTAACGATGACCCCTTCAAATTTAAAGGTGTAGTGGCGCAGGAGCCCTTGTTGATTTGTCCCGGTGGTTTCGTAGGTGCGTTTCTTATCACCGTAGAGAATAAGTTGCTGGATGGAAGGATCTAAATCTTGAAAGGGAGTAGTAACATTGGCACCATTGGCTTCCAACACGGCTTTGATTTGACCTGCATACCAAGACCCGGTGCTGAGCATATTGGCAAGGGGAATAATTGCTCCTTCAGAGATGGTGAGGTCAGGGGCGATCAATTTTTCGGAATCAATTTTTAAAAGAGAGCCAAGACCGGTGCAGGTAGGACAAGCTCCGTGGGGAGTGTTGAAAGAGAATAACCGCGGCTCAATTTCTGGCAAGCTAATGTTACAGATGGGACAGGCAAGATTTTGTGAATAGAGATGATCGGTAAGGTCATGTGGATTTTCTGGAAATTCTAAACTGGCGTCATTGATCTGGCTTAAAATGACCTGACCATCAGCCAGTTCAAGGGCTTGTTTGACGGTTTGCAAGAGACGGTTTTCTAGTTGTTCAATTTGGCTGTCGTTTTTTAACAGTGTTTTGTCGACCGTAATGCGGTCCATAATGACTGAAATGGAATGACGATTGGTTTTGAGCAAGAAAATATCATCGTCAGTTTGGTACGTGGTATTGTCCACGCGTAGACGAGAGAAACCTTGTTTTTTCAAGTTGGTAAACAGACTGGAAAACTCTCCCTTTTTATCTCTCACGATAGGGCTTTGGATATACCAGCGGGTGGGGGTGTTGGCGGTATTCGATTTCATTTCCTGAATCATGAGGCGAGCGATTTGGTCGGGAGTTTGAGGTGCAATTTCCCGACCACACTGGGGACAATGGGG
>CAZKMY010000073.1:0-5012 GCA_964554085.1 uncultured Pseudomonadales bacterium | reverse complement strand
TTAGCAAACACGTCGTCTAACATTTTTTCAAATTCGCCCATGTTTTTGGGCATAACCATAGGGGCTGGTTTCTTTTCTGCTTCTGCCATACGCTTTAACTCCAAATATTTGTTGGTAATTGATCTAAGTGTATCCTCAGGCGTGATCTAGAGCAAGATCGTGTTTCGCATACTAATTTTGCAGTGCTCGCGCCTTCGCTTTGCTCAGATGACTGCGCGCTGAAAATTGCATGCGAAACACTATATCGTCATGCCGGACTTGATCCGGCATCCAGTGAATTGTTTATTTGTATAGATCCCGGGTCGGAGCCCGGGATGACGAAGGTGATGAAACAAAAACCCGCCTGGGGGAGGCGGGTTGTATGTTATGCATGAATTCCGATTACGGATTAGTGTCGGGGCCGGCGGTGGGAGGAAGATTCACCGCGGCAGGAGCACTCGCTGAGATTGGGGTTTGGAGTTCAGTTTTGGCGGGAGCGGTTTGCTTGACCGTGGCGGCTTTGGTAGCTTCATTGACTGGTAACTGTTTGGACAATTCTTCTAACTCACCTTTGGCTTTGGTATAGTCAGCTGAATCTGATTTGGTCAAACTGAGTGCTTGGCGCATATAGTCAAAGGCGGTTACTACATCCTTCTTTTGCTGATAGGCATGAGACAGGTTGTAGTAGGCGTTGGCGTAATCTGCCTTGAGCTCGGCTGCTTGTTGGAAGAGCCGAATGGCTTGATCATATTTGCCAAGCAGGTAATAGACGCCACCCAGATCAATACGAAGACTGGGGTTGACCGAATCAGTTTTGATGGCTTGGGCCAAAGCAGCCACCGTCCATTGATCAGCGCCTTGAGCTGCGTTGATGAGTGAGCGGTAGATGAGGGCGAGACTCTCCCAATTGGTGACGTTAGCCGGCTCCATACTGACGGCCACTTTGGCTTCACGAATGGATTGTTGGACCAATTGAGCGATCTGTTGTTTGTCTTGATCAGCAAGATCCTTTTTGGTGGAGAGTGAGTTGGCCAGTGCTAAATTGGTGGCTGCATAGGCGCGGCGATAGCGGGGGAGGTAGGGGTTTTGCATGATTGCCTGACGTTGAAAATCATAGGTTTTGACACCATCGTTAGCTGTGGCAGCATCCAGGGCTTGTTTGAAAACCATTTCGGCTGCATAGGCGCGGCCAGCAAAATAGAGACTGGCAGCGGCAACAGCAAAGAGCAATGCAATGGGGGTGTAGAAAGAGATGAAGTGGAGTGGCATAACCCGCTCGTTGGTTTTTTGCTCAACTTCCAATGTCTTAACTACATCGTGACTGGAAAGTTTTAACTGGAGTCCCCATAAAAGGAGACTGAGATAAAACATGAACAACAGGGGATAAGTGCCGGGAATGAGGAAGAGTAACAACAAAATACCAAACGCAGCAACGACGATTGATTTTGCCTGGGTACTGCGCAGATCCAGTTTGGCGACTTTAGTCATGGCGACAATCAACCAGACAAAGAAACTGAAGCCAACTAAACCAACAGTGGTCAGCATTTGCAAAATCTCACTGGATGAGGCATTGAAACGGATGTTCCATGCGTCAGTAAGGTTGAGGTTGGCGGGACGGAATTGGTTGTAGGCAATGCCAAATGAACCAGTGCCGACTCCAAGCAATGCATTTTTGGGTGTTTTTAGTGTCTCAATTGCAATGGCATATCCTGCTTGGAAAGGAAGGAAGATGGGGGCAGTATCTTTGCCGGGGAAGGAATAGATAAGGGCAATGACAAAGCCGGCACTCATGAGGGCAGATAAGACAAAGAGAGAAATTTTCTCGGCAGAGTCGGTCTTGGTGAAGGCCATGAAGAGGGCAATGAGAATGACGGGAGCCAAAAAACTGAGCAGCGCCACGGGGGATCCGGCGGGGGTGAAGGCAACGGTATTAGCGAATGTGGTGCTGAAGAGATGATTGAGTAAATTGGATAATCCAAATCCCAAGCTTTGGAAAATAGTAATGATGGCCAGAATCGTACCGGAGCCAATCAATGCGTAGATGGCGTGACGGATGAAGCGGCGATTATCGACCAAGGTGACGGTGAGTTGGACAAAGAGTCCAAGTGCGAGGAATAACGATCCGCGGCCCATGAGCGCCTCAACGGGACTGGCAGGAGTAGCAATGAAGCTGGAAATGAAATGGAAGAGCCCATATCCAAGCAAGGGGAGAGAGAAGGGAGTAAGGTCAACCTTAACGGTGTGGGTAGCCAGAGATTGTACACCCCAGAGAATAAGGAGGAGACTGGTGGCAACGACAAGAAGAAAGAGCTTGTTTACCTCAAAGAAATTGCTGGTTAGCGGCAGCATAAATAGGGGGAAAAGAGCGATGACACCGAGGCTGATTCCTCGAGCGATTTGACTGACATACTTGGTAACTGAGTGGTTCATAGACCCCTCCTCAAACTATATGGTATAGACCTATTGGTATGGACGTTTTGGGTATCCTTCGGCAAGCTCAGGACGAGTTGCAAAAATCACCAAAAGCACCGCATTTGGTAACGCAGGAACACAACGAGTCTGTATTTAGTATGGAAGAAATGGGAAAGAGAGTCAATCGATACGTCATCCCGCGCTTGACCCGGGATCCAGGATTATGAAATATGAATTTGTATAGATTGCGGGTCGTGGCCCGCAATGACGAACGTTATTTCAGTGTTCCAATTAAGAATTGGGGGAGGAGATCGTCAATGGGTTTGTGAGAGGTCTTTATATAGGTAGTGATGTCTTGACCACACCCTTGATAAATCTGATCACCACCGGGATGTTTGGGACCGAATGAGGTGACGTCATAGATATTGTTGTTGACGACAACCCAACAATTGGAACGGGAATTGTGACTGGAAACATCAGTGATGGTGTAGGGGGTAGAACTGGATGGGGAAGAGAGTGGGGTTGAGATAGGGGTTGTGGTATTAGCTGGAGCGTTGCATGCCCCGAGCAAAAGTGCCGGGAGAACAAACATGAGCAGTTGGGGTTTGATATTCATGTGGGTTAGTCTTCCGGCACTTGAATGTATTGTTGGTGTGGGCCTCGAACCCTTCGACTTCGCTCAGGATAAACCTACTTGTTGAACTCTACGAAAGTGACCTGAGAACATCCTGATAGGCTTATTGAGCGTTTTCAAACAATTCATCAACATGATTCCAGTTGATAATGTGCCAAAATCCTTCTACATATTCCGGGCGGCGGTTTTGGTATTTCAGGTAGTAGGCATGTTCCCACAGGTCAATTGCGAGTAAGGGGATTTTACCTTGGGAGAGAGGATTATCTTGATTGGGAAGATTGATGATTTCCAGTGAATTGTTGGTTTTGACTAACCAAGTCCAACCAGAACCAAATAGGGAAGTAGCTTTGGCGGTGAATTCGGCTTTGAAGCCATCAAAGCTGTCAAATGAAGCCCGGATAGCATTGTCGATGGATTGAGGTAACGTCTGATCAACTTGGGGAGAAAGGATGGACCAGAAAAAATTATGATTCCAAACACCGCCGGCCATGTTAGTGATTAGGGAATAGGGTTTAGGGTCTAGGGAGAGAAGTTCTTCGAGGGATTTGGATTGAAGATCGCCCGCCTTCGCTGAAAGCTCCGGCGAGGCAAGGGCTGCGTTGAGTTTGTCAGCATAGCCCTGGTGATGCTTTTCCGTGTGGATCTCCATGGTGGTGGCATCGATATATGGTTCAAGCGCGTTGTACGCGAAGGTTGGTTTTTGAATTGAGTGTGTCATATACATCTACTATATATTTAGTAGTAGATAAATGTCAAGAGGTTTATCGAAAAATGCTGAGCGGGTTATGGGCACGTATGTCATGGTCAGCTTCCTGCAAGTCTCGGTCTAGATTGTCAGGATTACCTGTGAAAGGATGTTTACGAATGTCGGTATACACTTGTTGGTTGTTTAACGGATCACCACACAATTGCGATATCAGTTGAGTGACTTTTTCGGGATGATCAATAACGTTTGGGTTATGTAAAAGCTCTTGGAAAATATCACGGCCAATGATCGTGAGGAGATTGTTGTGGCCTTCTACAATTTGTTGCGCTATTTCAACCTTGGTCTGAGGAACACGGAGTTTTTCGTCCATAAACTTACTCCTTGTGCAAGATATGCACATCAGGAATACATTTTCAGCCTAGAATAAAAATGAAACTCTGTCAATTTTTTATCACTCATTGTATTCCAGAGATGATGGTGGTTTAATACAAGGCATGAAAACAATTGTTGTATCACTTGGCCTCCTTCTTACCGATCGGTAATCGGGGAGCTTGGTGCAACAATAAACCAATCCCCGAGAAGGGGATTTTTTGTATAGAATCGAATAATAAGGAGATAGATTCATGGCTTACGATCATATTCAAACAGAGGAAAAGTGGCTGAAGAGGTGGAGAGAAGATAGGGTACAGGGTACAGGGGATAGGGTACAGGATAAAGAAAAAATGTATCTTCTGTTTGCGTTTGCGTATCCCTCTGGATCTGGTCTGCATGTCGGGCATGTGGAGAGTAAGACAGCATTGGATATTATGGCTCGGTATTACCGAATGAATGGAAAGCAAGTGTTCTTTCCGGTCGGGTGGGATGCATTTGGATTGCCGGCAGAAAACTATGCGGTCAAGACAGGGATTCACCCCGCGATTACCACAAAAAATGCTATCAAGACGTTTGAGCGGCAAGTGGAACGGATCGGCATTTCCTACGACTGGCAGAATGAAATTGCCACTAATCACCCCGGGTATTACAAATGGACGCAATGGATTTTCTTACAACTATATAAGAAGGGGCTGGCATATAAGAATATGGGAATGGTGAATTGGTGCCCCAGTTGTCAGACAGTGTTGGCGAATGAGCAGGTGGTGGATGGAAAGTGTGAACGGTGTGGAACAGAGGTCGTGCAGAAAGATCTGGAGCAATGGTATTTTGCGATCACTAAGTATCAAGATGAGTTAATTTCTGGTCTGGATCAAGTGGATTGGCCCCAGCCAACCAAGTTGCAACAGT
>CAZKMY010000072.1:0-5229 GCA_964554085.1 uncultured Pseudomonadales bacterium | reverse complement strand
CTTGCATCCCACGCATTGCCGAGGCTTCTGGCACGTAGTTAGCAGATGCTTTCTAACGAGGTACTGTCAAAGTTTCATCCCTCGCCACAGTGGTTTACATACCGAAATACGTCATCCCACACGCGGTGTCGCTGCGTCAGACTTTCGTCCATTGCGCAAAATTCCCAGTTGCTGCCACCCGTAGGTGTAAGTCCCGTGTCTCAGTGACTTTGTGGGGGATCATGCTCTCACATCCCCTACCCGTCATCGCCTTGGTGAGCCATTACCTCACCAACTAGCTGATAGGACGCAGGCTCCTCTCTTCGCGGCCGGTTAAGACCTTTGATCTTACGATATCATGCGGTATTACCCCGACTTTCGCCGAGCTATTCCCCACAAAGAGGTAGATTCCCACGTATTACTCACCCGTCTGCCACTGGGTTAGTATTGCTACTAACCCCGTTCGACTTGCATGCTTAAGGCACACCGCCAGCGTTCATCCTGAGCCAGGATCAAACTCTCAAAAAAAGTGGAAAATTCACGTCCGCGATTAGACGGACCGTGACTTCCTACCACATCTTAGGCTGTAAGCATTTAACTTACTATAAAATGTTCGATTGTTTGTTTCATTACGTTCATGTTTATAAAGAAGCCTTATGAATAAACGTAATATGGCTCTTATTTATTAAAATATTGGCTAATCTCATTAATAATGAGATTGTCCCGGTTGTAACACCGGGATCGCTTGGCTAAAAAATATCAAAAAAAATTACGGAAAAAAATACGAATTCGTTTGTTAAAGAGCTACTTCAGTAGCGATGCAATCCTGCCGAAGCTTCCGAATGTGAAGCACGACTAAATGATCGAGCGAACAAGTCGCAAAGCGTAGGGCGGATTAAAGTGCTATACCAAGAGATTAAAAAACCCGCTCAGCGCGGGGCATTCATTACGATTGCCTTAAAACGACTGAGTTATGCGGTATCTCTCATGGCAAGGGATATCTTACCAAACCTCTTCCCCCTGTCAACACCCTAAAAGGGGGAATTCAGCATGAAATCTCATCTCATTTTTTTAAATAATCCCAAAACAAATGAACATCTTCTGGTTTCATAGGATGAAGGTATCCCACATACGTCGCTGTTAATCCTTCCAGTCGATCCAATAAATCAACAATTGTCTGTTGCGGTTCTCCAATTATCTTCTGTGATGAATCAAAGATTGATCGTCGAATCTGATGGACTACATAATCCACACTCACATTCGGATTTGTTTCCTGTACCAACGTAAAGATCTCGTCCAGCTGTACCACCCCCTCACGCAAACCACCAAAGTGATGTTCCCAGATTAACTGCTGTTGTTCTGGTGAAAATTGATACACCTCATTAACTAATTGGGTTGCGATCCCTTCAGCCTGACTTTCTCGAGCTACCGTAACATTATTCACATCTCGAGTCATTTGATCTGTCGCCGTCCCCCACATGGGGTAGTAGCGAGAATCGATCATTAATATTGAACGACTCGAGTGAATCCAAGGCATGAGTGTTTTCTGATACAGAGATGGTGCATTCACCATGTCCACCGTTTGTTGTAATACATGTGTCATTTCGTGATACATGATATGCCTGAGCGCCAGATTTCGGTATTCTGTATCTTCCACCGCTCCCAACACACCCGAATACTGCCACAGCTGAGCTTGTTGATAAATATTCCATGCATAGACATCAATTTGTAATGGTGAATAATTTCCCAAAGGAGCCTGATCATAAACATGGGTATTCGTACCCTTCGATCGAGTTACTCCATCGTGAGGGACATACATGAGTCGTGAAGTATCATTGGGTAAAACGGGCATTTCAATAGCCTCAAGATACTTTGTTGCCACTCCCTTTGCCCGAATTATATCTAAATACTCTTGACGGGCTTGTTGCATCAATGCGGTCAGTTCTCGTACTGCATCATCAGACAGATATAGTTGCCTCATCGACTCAGGAATCTTTCGCTTTTCATTTCCTGTTTTCACTAACTCAACCCATGTCGATAATTTTTTTTGATCATACTGTTGAAAAGAGGTGGGCAAACTACCTTGTTGCTTCGTCAATTGGAGTGTTTCCAGTAAAAATTGAAGTTCAGGAATCGGTCGAGGTGAAGCGGCAATCCAGGGGACATCTTTTTTATAGTACGAAGGGACATGAAAAGTGGTAGATGATAATTGGTTCACCGACAGAGAATGATGACGACTCGTCCACCAAAACCCTCCACCCAAGAGCATTACCACCGTCGCAGCTATCAGCTGTTTCATCGTCATAAGCTAGTATCCCACCCCATACCAAAAAAAATCCACTTAATTACTTCCCCAATAAGATGTCATTAGAACTTACTAGTACACGGCAAATCTGCTGAATCAATCTCGTTATTATTAATGGCATAGAATGAATAAAAAAGGAGGTGTATGTTTTAAAGAGGCTGAAACTGACCAAATCTATACCATTCATAACATCTCACTGCCCACTTACATCGACAGCCCCAACGCACAATATTCCAATCCCCATCCTTAACTGTTCTACGGTCATGTAATAGATCCTTCCAAAATCATAGCAGCAAATTCGTGATATATTTTAACTATTAACTAAATGACTCGACAAATTTCAGGAGACATATGACCGAATTAAGCCTAACTACAACCGGATACGCGGATACCCAATCACAGTATAAAGCTATTGAGTCTGAAGTACCAAACTCGCTGACCAAGCGTACTGAAATCGCGCAGCAAAAAATGACTGAAGTTTTAACTAAGTTTCCTGGAATTGGTTATGATTTCGGAAAAGGAGAAGGAAGGTTTTTATTGTTCAGAGGTAGTGAGATATCCACAGACGAAGTGCCCAGTGCTGATGGAACAAAAAATATTCCCCGGAATGTTGAAACTCATTTACTGCTTTCACCTGCAGGTTACCGAACTCTCGAGTTTTACACATACGAAAATGGTCCATCAAGCTATGAGCAGTCAGCAGACCATCTGCATAAAATTCTCGATCAAATAAATAGTGGTGACTCAAAAACCAGTTCTTACCAAATGGAAAAGTCAGCTTACTCAATAAATGGATCCCGAGAGGGAGTTATTTTCGCTGACCCTGCTCCAGGAGTAGAAATTGTCAGTCAACATATAATATCTGAATTATCCGACGATCCAACATCAAGAGCATATAATTGCCTAAGAAAACCAGATCAAAACACCATTCAGCGGTTACTCGAAAATTCCAAACAAGAAATCGGCCACTTTCCTACCATCGAGGCAAAAATGGAGGATATAAATAGCGATATAAATACAATGGAAGCAATACAAATTTAGCTATTGGCTATCTGTCAAGCAAAACATCGTCATACGTCATAAGATATTCATGCGCTTAGTATGCCACCACCCACACAGATTGCGCCAGTATATAAAACCACCATCTGTCCCGGCGCAACTCCCCACACTGGTTTCGCCAGTTTTATTCTAACTTCTGACTTCACACTTCTGACTTCTCTCACTCTGACCAACTCTCCCCCATGTCGTATTCTCGCGGTCAAACTTTCCATACCTTCCATACTTCTATACTTTCCATACTTTTCTTCATCAATCCAATGCATGTCCGTCAAGGTGATCGTCGTTGTATACAGCTGGTCTTCCGTTCCTATATAAAGAATGTTTTGATCCATATCTTTATCCAAGACATAAAAATGCGGTAATCGTGTCGTATCAAATCCTGCCTCAGCTAATTTTTTCGCTTCCATCCCTGCAATTTTTTGCCCCACCGTATAAAACCACACTCCTTTATGCTTACCTACTATTGTTGCCAAAGCGTTTTGCGAAGCGTCCACAGCCCGGCCATCATGCCGAGCGAGGATAGCGGAGTCAAAATGCGAGGGCAACAATGCGATATCTCCCTCTTTCTTCTCAATCCGCTCCTCCAAAAATTTCGATACCGATACCTCTCCAATAAAACAAATCCCTTGAGAATCAGGTTTTGTTGCCGACAATAAATTTCGACTCGAAGCCTCTGCCCGCACTTCAGGTTTAGTCAAATGCCCAATTGGAAACAAAATATGCTCAAGTTGTTCCTGACGCAATTGATACAAAAAATACGTCTGATCCTTGTGCTCATCAGCGCTTCGCACAAGTGTTAAGTCTTGAGTCTTGAGTCTTGAGTCATTTGACTTATGACTTAGGACTTTAGACTTATGACTTTCTTTGATTTGTGCATAGTGCCCTGTGGCTACGAAATCAAATCCCTGTTCCAAAGCCCAATCATAAAACAATCCAAATTTAATCTCCCTATTACACATCACGTCTGGATTCGGTGTTCTCCCAAGCGTGTACTCTCGAATCATGTACTCATAAACTTTTTCCCTGTATTCCTTTTGAAAATCCAAATGCACAAACGGAATCCCGAGTTGGAGTGCAATATCCAATGCATCTTGCCGATCCTCTTCCGATCGGCATCCTGGACCAGACCAACAGGTGATATACACTCCCGTCACGTCATGCCCTTGTTCCACGAGCAACGCCGCCGCCACGCTTGAATCAACACCACCACTCAAACCAACTGCTACCTTTTGCTTCATGTCACTTGTTCTCTTAATACGGTATCAATAATTTGTATCGCTCGTTCCTCTGAAAAATCTTTCGGTATATGCAAGAAAGCATATTTTACACCGTGATCATTGGCCCATTTACCCAAGATGTACATCGAATAGTTGCACACAAAAGCACCAGGATCATCAGTCATCTCCATTCCATCCAATGGTTCAATCTGCCATGTCACCGGATATGAATCTGCCTCACCCTTTTTAATTACCGATACGTGTTCTCCTATTTTTTTTCGGTTAAACCCATGTTGCTCAATCCTAATTTTTTTTCCTCGAGGGTATCGACCAATCCCCAACACATAATCATACTCATGTTCCTGAACCATATCCAAAAATTGACTTTCATTAAACCGAACCCGCAAAACTCTCTTTTCCATCCCTGGTGTAACATGAATTCCTTCCACAATCTTCTCAGCAATATTCACATTCATGCTCCCCCAGCACCCAAATCCATACACAAGAATTTTTTTGGTTTGGTTTTCCATACCAACCTATTATTTATCAAACACCACTGCAAAGCCTTTGAGGTCTTTGCGGCCTACCAACATTTGTCGTTTTAAATGAGACCTGTCAGTTACACTCGCAGTACTTGTGATCTCTTTACCTGCCAACACATACGTTATT
>CAZKMY010000071.1:0-5325 GCA_964554085.1 uncultured Pseudomonadales bacterium | reverse complement strand
CAAGTCCTTGTATTGTTGTTCCACTTCCACTGTTAACTATGAGGAAAACACTGTTATTTTCATTTTTTGCTTTAACTTTTACAATGGCACCAGTAACTGATTTAATGGTAAGCCTTTTGGTTACTAAAATATTTTCTGTGTATATACCCTCAGCAATGAGTATAGTATCACCAATGAGTGTATCTGGACCATCTATTGCTTCCTGTATACTCGAGAAACTTTCCATAGTACGATTGTTGTAAATGCCCAGTATATTTACACTGGTTATATTAACTCCTTGAGAAACTGTTTGATTATCAAGTGTTACAGAAACATTAGCCAAACCTGTTGATGATCCTGTGAGTTTTAATTCGGCTTTACCTTTTTTGGTGGTTCCAGAACTGTTAATAGTTCCAATTGTTGTATTGAAATAAATAATTATGTTATCGGGTATACTACCATCTGATGACGTGTCGTTCCCTTGATTATTATGTGTTAAATCTGCTGATATTTGATAGTTGTAGTTGGTACCATTACGATCAGAACGATCAGTAAGGCTAGTTAAGGAGAGTATCAACCATGGATTATATGTAACACTTCCCCCTGCAATACAGATATCACTTGGAGCTGTTGACGATACTAAGGGATTATTGGATCCCCACCAGTTATTCGTTGCATTAATAGTTCCATTACCCACATTATAAAGTCCATATCTACTATTACCAGTAATCCTATTGAAATGCACTTCTGTTGATGAATTATTTAGAGAAATTCCATCCAGATTATTATAGATATTGTTGCTATAAATTCTGTTTTTATCTGAGTTTTGGATAGTTATCCCTGCAGAAACATTAGAAAATATCTTGTTACTGGAAATTTCATTATCCGAGCCTGTGTTTATTAATATACCATTGATACTATTGTTTAATATTTCATTTCCAGAAATTAGATTATCTGTAGCATTGTACAAATAGATTCCATTTGTGTTGTTCGTGATGTTATTTCCAAATATCTGGTTTTCATTGGAGTTGTTGATAAAAATACCAGCATTATAAGTTGATCCTTTAATTATCAGATCTTGTATTGTTGTACCGTTTGCACCGATGTTTAATGTGAAAACAGGCAGATTAGGGTCTAACGCCTGTATTGTTACGTTAACCCCATAAATTGGTCTTATGGTAATTCTTTTGTTGATCACAATATTTTCTAAATAGTTTGTTTTATGTAACCAGATAGTGTCACCATTGACAGTGTCCTGGTCATCTATTGCTTCCTGTATGGAATTAAATATCTCCTGGGTCCTGAAATTAAACGTCCCATTAGGATTAGATAACGCCACCCATGGAATTACAAAAACATTTTCAGGAGCACTTTTAGTGGCATCGTAAGATGTCATAATCTTGGAAAACATGTAAACAAGTGATTCATAGCCCATAATACTTCCTACACTTGTATCAGTGACATTATTTGGTGCTGTTCCATTGGAATTCATATAGGTTATGATTTTACCTGCCATATCTACAAATTCACCATTGAGTATGGTTCCGGAGGTTATGTTTTCTGTAAGATTTGCTGGATTTCCAACACTATCTAAAATTATAGAAGTATTTAGATAATTTTCAATATTGATAACTGATTTAGCTGCTAGTTTCAAGAACTGAGGCATGGATACTTGTGTCCCAGATATTGTCACAGTACTTGGAAGTGCGTGATTAGTGTCAACATATGATTTAACGGTTTCTGAGGCATTTTTAATTTGTTCAGTTGTGATAAAGACTGTGCTGGTATTGGATATCACTGTCCATGGATTGACTGTAATAGATTGTGGTAATGTTTTCGTGGCATTGTAAGAACTTAGGATCTGACTGTACATATATACTAAAGATTCAAAACGAACTTCTCCTAAGCCTGTTGTCCGATAGTCAGGTGCTTGACTGTTAGTGTACATATATGATATTATATCATTCGCAAGATTGATGTAATTCTCATCGCTGATTGTTCCCTCTTTATTTATGGTTTCGGAAGGATTTGAAGCTGTGTTGTAGTTTTTAAGCGCAATTGAAGCGTATAATGAATTATCTATATTTAATACACTTGTAGTTGTTATCTGGAGGAATTGAGCCATATTTACAGTTGTTCCAGCGATTGTAACAGAAGTTGGTAATTGATGATTAGTTTCAACATAGGCTTCCACGGTTTTGGCGGCATCTTGTATCTGATCTAAATTGAAAAATACAGTGTTTGCATTGGAAACAACTGACCATGGAGTTACAGTTATGTTCTGTGGCAATACGGTCTTATTACCATAGTAATCCATAATTAGTGAGTACATATAGACTAATGATTCGTAACGTACATTTCCTATACTACTTGATATATAGTTCGGTGCTTTTCCATTAGAATCCATGGAAGAGATTATAGTACCAGCATAGTTAACATAAGAGGTAGTATTTAGTCTTCCTCCTGTAACGGTTTCTGATGGGCTATTTGCTGTGTTATAATTTTGTAGAACTATTGTGGCGTTTAGTTTTCCATTTATATTTGTTACTGCAGTGGCTAAAAGTTTTAAGAACTGTGGCATGGTTACTTGTGTCCCAGATATTGTCACAGTACTTGGAAGTGCGTGATTAGTCTCAATATATGATTTTACTGTTTTGGAGGCATTTTTCAATTGATCGATTGTTATGAATTTAGTGTTGGCATTAGAAACAACAGCCCATGGTCTTACATTGATCATATCGGGTAATGTGTAATTATGTGCTTTGTAAGAAGTTATTATCTGGCTGAACATGTAGATGAGTGAGGGATAGTTTATGTTCCCTATACTGCTACTTTGGTAGTTGGGTGCTCTTCCATCACCGTACATGAAAAATTCAACCAATCTTGCAAGATCTAGATATTGTGTCTGGTTGAGGCTTCCACCAGTTACTGTTTCTGGAGTATCTGTAGGGAGCCCATAACTCTGCAGAACTAACTGACCTGCATAAGTACCGTTTATGTAATGTAGGGATGTGGTTAGAAGTTTCAAGAATTGAGGCATGCTAACAATGGTTCCACCAATATTTACATTGCTTGGTAGTGCATGGTTAGTTTCTATATATGTTTTTACGGTTTCTGCTCCACTGATTATTTGACCTACATTGAAAGTTACAGTGTTTGGATTTGAAATCACGGCCCATGGTGTGAGTGTAACATACTCTGGAATCTTATCGTGGACATTGTAATAATTTATAATTTGGCTGTACATTAAAACTAGATTTTCATATCGCATATTTCCGAGTGCGGTTCCGGCATAGTTGGGTGCGTGTCCATTGGAATACATGAAGGAGATTATATTATCTGCGACGACTAGATAGTTTTCAGAGTTAATTTTTCCACTGGATAAGGTTTCTGAAGGGCTAGGGGCTGTGTTGTAGTTTTGTAGGACAATTGATTGGTATAGGCCTGCATTTATATTTTTTAATGTTTTGAGTTCAAGATTTAAGAATTGTGGCATTGTAATTTGTATTCCGGAAATTGTTATGCTGGCGGGAAGGGCGTGATTGGTTTCTATATACTGTTTAATAGTGCTGGCGGCTGTTTTTATTTGGTCCATGGTTATAAATTTAGTGTTGGTATTTGTGACTGTTGTCCATGGTGTTAGTGTTATGTAGTTGGGTAGTCGTAGGTTTTCAGTGGCGGAGTTTATTATTTCTGCGTACATGTAGACCAGTGATTCGTATCGTATATATCCTCTTACGGTTGTTTTGTAGTTGGGTGCGTATCCATTAGTATCCATAAAATCGTTGATGGCAGTTGTAGCACTTAGATAATCTGTAGCGCCGAGGTCACCGCCGGTGATGCTTTCGTAGGGATTAGGGGCAGTGTTATAATTTTTTAATACAATTGATTGGTATAAATTATCTTTAGCATTTATGAGGAAGAGTAATTCTAGTTTCAAAAAGTTAGGCATGGTAATAGTGGACTGACCGATAGTTACGTGTTGAGGTAATTGGTGGTTAGTCTCTATATATGATTGAACAGTGTCTGCGGCATTTTTTATTCCATGCATGTCTATAAAAATGGTATTGTTATTGGATATTACTGTCCATGGTACTATTCTTATGAAGTTGGGTAATTTTTTTGCTACTTGATAGGATTTTAGAATTTGTGCGAATGTGTAGATCAGTGATTTATAGCCCATATTTCCTAGACTTGTTGTTATATAATCTGGGGCTCTTCCATTAGAATCGATGTATGATTTAACACTGTTTGCTAGATTTATATAATCTGTTTTTGTGAGATTTCCGGTTGTTGTTATGGTTTCTGAAGGATTGAGTGGTGAAGTGCAGTTCTCTATGGGTATGGATGTGGTTATGTTGGTGTTTAGGTTTATTGCTGCTGTGTTGATAAGTTTAAGGAATTGGGACATACTAATTGTTTTTCCTGCAATTGTCACATTTGTTGGTATATCCTGATTGGCTTCGATGTATGCTTGAACTGAGTAAGAAGCGTATAATAATTCGTCAAAAGTGACACTGGGTGGTGCTGCTGCATTAATGGTGTAAGTTGCTGTTTGTGTTGTACCTGTATTGCCTGATGCATCTCGTCCGTAATACATTAGAGTGGTTGATCCTGGATTTAAGTTTAATGTGACTGTTTTAACTTGATTGTTCCAAGTGACCCCATTATCTAGACTATAATAAACTTTAGGATTAGGATCTACAGCATCATTGGCTGTTAAAGTCACATTCTTTAAGGTGTCATAGGTTCCGGATGGTAGGTTATTAGTTACTGTTGGGGGGATGTTGTCTATCACTACGCCAGTTGTATCAGTGCTGGAATAGTAAACTACTGTTACAGAGTTTGGTAGTTGGTTGTTTATTAAGTAATAATTCAGGATTTTGGAATACATGTATACTAGGGATTGGTAGCGTATGTTTCCTTTACTGCTTGATGCATAATTAGGTGCTACTCCATTATTATTTATATAATTACTAACACGACTAGCTATGTCCACATATCTGATTTATATATGGTTCCTGTTGCAGATCCTGATGGGGCAGTAGGTTTACTTACTGTAGCGATATTAACAGGAGTTGTTACACCTTGATTAAGTTCTACTGTGAATTTGGTGACTGTATTCAGATAAGAAGGTGTAGTCATGTTTTTACCGGATACGCATACATATCCTGGTACTTTATTATGGGCTTCGGTATAGTTTTTTACTCCGGAAGAAGCGAGTTCTGCTTCAGTAAGGTTCAAACTTGTTGCTGAAACAGCTCCCATAAATATTACAATTATTATTAAAAAGCTCACAAGTACTAAACTTCGTTTAATATTTTTCATTACATTCCCCTCTAATTT
>CAZKMY010000070.1:1246-5361 GCA_964554085.1 uncultured Pseudomonadales bacterium | reverse complement strand
TTAATTATCTTTAATCTCTTTATATTCTTTATTATCTATTTATTCTTTTTTATCCTCATTATGTTTATTATGATTACTTTGTCTTTTTACTTCATTTACTTTTATTACTTATAATACTTTACAATCTTTAATCCCTAGATACGTACGAACACTTCCCTGGAAAAATGTGGGGTTGTTTTATATTTTTAGCGCGCTATCATTCACCTTGGCACATATACAAAAGCCACCTATGACATCAAACCATTCACATCATGTCCTCTCGAACCGAAACTACTCTTGGTTATATAAACAAAGCCGTTGATAACGTACGGGAATGTTGTTGGAATCCCCTCTCCAAATCGATAGATGTTGAAAAATCTTCTGAATTAATACATTACTCTGGGTTTATCGAGGCAATTTATGCCGGCATCCCAGGTCAATTATTACTAAAGATTGCGCGTCGCCACCTCAGCGAAACGCAATTAAATCATGAAAATAGGAGGTAATCATGCCTATTAATCCAGAAAATCATGGGTTCTCCCCCATCTTTGAATCACAACAATCCAAAGATCAGCATGTTGCGTTGTTTAGAACTACTCTCTACCAATTTGTTTCTACCGAGCTACTCGCTGTCAAACTTACTGCCGCTCATTCAGAAAAAACAAATTTTAGCCCCAATGATGTTCTTCCAGAATATCAAGCCATGCGGGAACAACTGGAAACAAATTTACAAACACTGGGATATACCTACGACAGCCTTCGTATGAAAGTGAACCAACAACTTTTTCCTGAAACAGATCCCCAAGATATCGATCACAAAGACCTTTATACCAAATACCAACTTATCAAAAACTCGTTTGAAAAAGGGATTATTCCACATGGATCTTCTTCGCGTTCGCCTGACACGAAGGACACAAACCGTACGACTCAACCTCGTGAGCCCGGACTTTCCACCCCTTAGCAGCAGGAGCTAAATCCACCCACTGCTGTAACACAGGCAGGATTTCTCCTCGATCTACTGAGACCACTTTGGCGCACCGCTCACATACCAAAAAATGACCTGTTCGATCGTGGGCCACGGCAAAATACCGACCTTTTTGACCTGCTATCTGTACTTGCTTCAAGATACCGGACTTTACTAAGGTAGTTAAATCCCGAAATACCGTAGCTCGATGCACTCCCATACCTGATCTATCCAAATCCGTAATCACTTCCGTGGACGTAAACGGCCGCTGCCACAAGGCAATCAAACCAGCCATGGCAATTCGCGGTGTAGTCATCCGCAAACCTGCGCGGCGCATCCGATCCACTAATTGTTCTTTGGGAAGCTGAATATCGTGCGACATAGTCGCATCATATCACAAAAGCGTTTTTCTTGCATCATGATGTACAAGCAACACCCACCACAAAGGTAACAGCTGCAGCATAATCCGATCCACCGATGATGCTACGTATCCTACTGTGTCCATCTGAGCAAACAAATACACCGCCACATACCCCATGACCATTATTCCTAAGATCCTTCCCCACTTTTTTTCTTCTCCCTTCTCTGAGACTCCAGTAAATGAGGACCGCAGCCGGACCCCGCTTGCGGGAGTCGAGGACCTCGATTTACGAGTCGAAGAAAATAAATTCACTACCCATATCCCCCACACCACATACCAATTCCGCCAATTCAGCATCTCCTTCCCCACTCCCACCGCCACAATCATCAACCGATGAAGCAACTCCGCAAATCCCGGCCAACCAAACATCACATCACTTGGCAACGCCCACACCTGTACTGCAATCTGCCACACAATAAAGGGAATTGCAGCCACAATATAACGCAATATCCAACTTGGTGTCCTATCCTGAACGAGCAAAAATGAAATCAGTAAAACCCCCTCTGTCTTTATCATGCTGGCAATCATCACCACCCCAACTACTCCCCACCATTTTTTTTGTTGCACAAACACCATACTCAGTACTACCAAAAGGCAAATCCAAATATCGGCGAGTCCCACATGCAGCCGACCACCTTGAGCAATGAGTGGTCCCATAAATGACGCTACCGTTGTCCATGCTAATGCGGAGAGGTGTGAATGACGTTCATTCCTCAAAATGCGATACAGTAGCATCAAGATCATTCCGTAAGCCAGAGGATACAGCCACAAAGTCCATTCTCCTAAACTCAACATGCTTGGCAACAGGAATGGATACGTTTGATGACTATAAGCGTAGGTTGAATCTTGCAATAACTTGAGTGGAATTCCCCGTTCCAGCCGAATTGCTTTTGCCTTGAGCATCCAAATTCCATACGCATCAATATGTTGACTACCATATCGCCACACCCCCGTCACCGCATACAAGACATTAATTACGAGTAACGCAAAACAAATATATATACATATTCTTTTTAAACTTTCCATACCTTCCATACTTCTATACCTCATTTACTTTCCTCACAACTCACTCCTAAATTCCTAAATTGCCACACGATCATTCCTTCATTATCCGTTGGTTTCTCACCGCATACCGTGATTTCCGGATGAAACGTATTGGGTCGCTCAATCACCATCCGCTGAACTTCCACCCCAGCCCGAACGATGCACATCGCTGCCATCACCCCGACCAATCCATATCTAAGCCATGTCATGAATCAATGCTTCCTTTTGTAGGCGGGACAGTCTTTTCATGACCACTTCTTGCTTGCTTGCCACTGACCGATTGGTCAGCTTTTTAGAATAAACCAGCGTAACTGGTCTTCTTCCAGCGGTATATTTTGCCCCATTACCTTCATTATGCAACATAATTCGTCGTCTCACATCCGGTGAAATCCCCGTATACAACGTCCCATCCGCACACCGCACCATATATACCCACCACGAATCATTCATGATCCTAGTCTATCGTAAAAACTATCGTCTATCTCTCCGTATCGAGCGTTCGCTCAAGTCCTTCAAAACCAGTACTTATAAACAACGAACGTAACGCAAGCGATAAACCAGGATAATGCTTATCTGCGTCCTTTATTCGCTCCTCGACCAATTGGTCAAGTTCTGCCTCTGAAACTTCTGTTGGAGTCTGTCCTGAAACATACCTATCGCGAAACATGCATTCTCCAAAAAGTGATTTGTATCTACAATCAATATAAGTCAGATAGATGAAAGATATATATACACTAAGACACGTATGTGAACTTCATTTTTTACTCACTAAAATCCCCTCTCTCATATCCAAAAAGATCTTGGTATAATCGCTCAGTAAAACATCTGCTGGGGTGACAGAGTGGACAATTGTGAAGGTCTGTAAAACCTTTGCCGCAAGGCTACATAGGTTCGAATCCTATCCCCAGCACAGAAGATGAATCCAGAAACACTCGGTCCATATCAAGAAGATTTTCAACAAAAAAATTCTACTGAGAGTAGCTTCCCATTGGCCATTCAGCATGTTCTCGAAAGTCTCGAATCATATAGAGGCAAAAACGGACAACTTCCAATTCAAGTAAGCATTGTGAAGTTTTTTGCAGAAAATCCCGAAAAAGTGCTTGATCGAGCCACCATTATCTCTGAAAGCCAAGCAGATTTCCAACATGTTTTCTATGCAAAACACGGCACGCTCTATACACAAATAAGCCGAGCCAGAGGTATCTTGAGTCAAATTGATCCTCAGCTTGCCATTTATGGCATTTCCAAAACCAACGCTCATGTTCTAACACAACGGTACGAACCTCACACCATATTTCAACTTCCTGAATTAGGCCTGGATCAAAAAACAGTCAAGAAACTTCCACCCGACATGAAGATTTTATCTGACATGCTCCAACAAGTGGAGGTCGTTCCCAAAAAAGATGAGGTAAAACCAGTGCTAAATGCTCGAGAAAGAGAAATTCTCACCTCACTCATCATGGTTTACCCAAAAAAAACTCATGTCCCATTCTTTGGAGAAGTACAGAATGGAACCATCAATGCCGCTGCAGCTGGCAACTTAGCTACACACATATCTCGGTTGAGAGACAAGATTGCCTCAACTTCATTTGAAATCGAAAATAAACACCGAAAAAAAACAAACGAAATTCGCTATCGACTAATCAAACACTCTGGAGCCTAGATTGGGAATCGGACCCAAGACCTCCCCGCCTTGGCGGGGTGCTC
>CAZKMY010000070.1:0-1146 GCA_964554085.1 uncultured Pseudomonadales bacterium | reverse complement strand
TGGCGGGGTGCTCTTTCTCACTGGAGCCTAGATTGGGAATCGGACCCAAGACCTCCCCGCCTTGGCGGGGTGCTCTTTCTCACTGGAGCCTAGATTGGGAATCGGACCCAAGACCTCAGTCTTACCAAGACTGTGCTCTGCCAACTGAGCTATCTAGGCGAATCAAACACTGTGAATCTTATCAAACAAGATCCGCTTACTCAATCACCCATTCCTAAGCTACAATCACCACATGATCACCTACCACTATAAATCACTTAAAGACAGCAAACTGCGTCAAGTAAAAACACACCGAAAAGGCGCACTGACCGTCATCACAAAGGCAACCAACGATGATTTGATACATATTGCCAACCTCACTGATTTGCAAATAAGTGATTTGAGGGATATTTTTGATTATCAAGAAATACCCCGTCTAGAAACAACAAACGGTGTCAACATTATGGTTCTTCGTGAACCGATTGAAAACAATACCAGCCAATACACTGCGGTCGTCATGATTGTCTTTGCGACAACTAATTTTAGTATTATCTCTGCAACCAGTAGCCGCACATTGTCCACCTGGATCAGCAAAGAGCACACCACCACTCAAACAACCAAGCTACTTATCTCCTTCTTGATTGCCATAAGTGAACAATATCGTTTGAGTATCAACAACCTTCAACGCCAAGTGTTTGAAGTCAAACGACGACTTCACCGTGCCACTAATGCAGATATTCAAAAATTAATTGAATACCAAAATATCTTAGATGAATATTTGGCTGCCCTCCTACCCATGAAGCAAATGTACACCACTCTGATATCCGGAAAAATCATCCCCCTCTTTGAAGAAGATAATGCACTCTTTGAAGACACCTTGAATTCCATCAGCCAATCTGCAGATGTATGCAACACCAACTTGAAAAGTATTGAAGGTCTACGTGATGCATTTCAAATCATCTTTACAAACCGACTCAATGAGACAGTGAAATTTCTCACATCCACCACAATTATCCTGACCATCCCCACCATGATCGCCAGCATCTTTGGCATGAACGTCATCCTCCCCTTGGGTGACCATCCCGAAGCCTTCCTAATCGTTCTTGGAGTTGCTTTGAGCATCTCCATCGGCATCACCCTAATCTTCCGCAAAATGGAATGGCTCTA
>CAZKMY010000069.1:0-5449 GCA_964554085.1 uncultured Pseudomonadales bacterium | reverse complement strand
TTGTCATAATAATCATCGTGGATTTGTGATTCAGCCGGATTCGAGAAGTTCAAAAGCTGCCATGGAAGGCGTAACTCAACTCCGTGTTCGCTAAAGCAATAATCTACCAAGGAATTATAGTCTTCCGCTGTGGGATTTCCGTTTCCGTAGGTCAAGTGACCGGTATGGAAGGTTTCTCCGCTGGGTTGGTTTCGTTCTTGATTCGGAATCGTCCCCTGCAAGGTCAAAGGTAACCGTTTCTCAAGAAAGATGGGTGCATCTTTCGCGGGGGGGTCACTGTAAAAATCCCGGTCATAATATTCTAGTCCAAATACCGCTCTGACGGTGTCGTATCGTTCATGAACCAAGATTCGGCTGTTTTCGCGTCCATCGATGAGGATTAGAAAATCACAGGCCCGTTCAAAACTGACTTTGGCTTCTGCATCATAGGTGCTACCACTTTGGGGAGTGATGTCGAGTGGTAGGAGTAATGTTTGGGTTTCCGGGTCCCATTTCTCTTTTTCAATGAATAGGTACAAATATTTTTCGTCTTGCTTTTGAGAAATGGAAGAGCCCCCTTTGCGTTGAATAAAATCCTCTTCCGTCCACTCCTCGCTGTTGCCATCCACATAACAAATGCTCTCGGTTTCTCCGGGATCAAAGCTCAAGAGTCCGAAATATTGTTCATTGGTTTGGGTATCACTCCAATAGGGGGTCTTTTCAAGATCAACAGCATACATCGTATTCCAAGTGCGTTTGAACCATTCATCTTGCCAGGTAAAAACACAACTGCCTGCACTGCCGGAGGCTTGAATGTCTTCATAACAGGCGATGAGCGCTTGTCCCTGCTCAACCTCGGTCATAAAGCCTTGGTTCCGGTTCGTGTGACGGTCTACTTGAGCTCGTCCGCGCCCAGTTGTGACCCCATATTCCGAGATGACCACCGGCATGGTATGATACCGATTCAATAAGCGTAAATACCCTAAGTAGGTGTTGATGTTGCCCTCGGAATCGGTGTAGTCCTCCGCAACAACGTAATCCAGGGCTCGAGGTGCCTCAATTTTAGACAAGCGAGCCTCAGTGTTGCGATAATGCATCACTTCCAGCCGCTCGGCTAATTCAGCATCACTGAAATTGTCACCCTCAAGAAGAATGCCAAAATAATCGGGAAAATAAGGGTAGACATGGTAGGAGGCAAACTGACCCGACAAGACCTTCTCGGTAGTCTTAATGTGTTCAACATTAAGGGTTGCCATTTTATCGCGGTGCATGGCGACAAGAGGTGGGTAGACAAAGGGGTCGGTGGTTGGCCAATTTGAAAAAGCCAACAAGCGCTGTTGTTTGTAGCGCTGTGACTCATATTTTAGGAGCTTGTCCCCCACTTCGCAGAGCAGCGCTTCAAAAGGACTGGCTTCTGGTGTGGTGTAGAGGTATTCTCCCTCATATTGATTCTGATCTTCTCGAATCTGATTGGTGTAAACAACCACACTGGGCTCCCATTCTACCCCGATGATGTAACCCAACACCCAAGGGGAAATATCGTTCCGATATTGACCGGAGCCATACTCCCCTCCCGAAGAGATGCTTTTGTTGCCATGGATTACATCCACCAAAACCCTACTGTCGTGCAAAAGCACATCGCGAAAGCCGGTGCTGAAGCCATCCTCATGTGAATTGAGCTTGTAGTCCTTAACCCAAAGGCCATGAAGTAAATATAAGGGGGTACTGCAGTTCTGATTATACGTATAAAAAGCGTTGTAGAAGTCATCGTGTAAAATGGTATAACAGCGAATCGTATTGGCACCCATGGCTTGTATCATCTCAAACCAGCGTAGGTAGGTGGCTTGGTCAATAGCAAAATCAGTGGCCCATTCTCCGGGTAAGCCGACTCCCAGATCGACTCCGCGAATTTCGAAGGGTTCATAAGGGGTGGTTGGGTTTTGATTATGCTGTAGGAGGATTGTGTTGTCACTGGTTTTGGTAAAAGTGGTTACGGGTTGGTTGGGATTGAAGTCCCAATAATACCCTTGATAAAAGTAGGCAATGTTCCAGGCAAACACAGCCAAAATTAGGAGACTGACAAAAATCAAATAACGTTTCATCCAGAGTCTCCTTTCAGATTTTGTGTGTTTCTTTAGGGTATTTCTTTAGGGTGTTTCTTTAAGGTGTTTGTTAATGAAGATAGTTTTTATTGCGGGAGGGATGGCAGTACTGGCGCAATACATGTATGTTTTCATCCATCCAAGTGCCACGCTCCTTCAACCAGTCTTTCATTTGCTGCACTGCTGTTGCGTGATCTTCCGGCATGCGATCGAGGTATTGCTTGGTATCAGCGGCATAAATGCTTTGCCAACGGGCTTCATTTCGGGCAATGGTGGGTTCAAGATAGCTCAAGGTTTCGTCGATATAGGTCTCGATAAACTCCTGGCTAAGCAGGCCTTGACGCAACTCAGCGTAGCGTTTAAGGATTTGCTCCACAAAATACTCATCTTTCATGAGCATAAAAAACCAAACGCGATCCATCATGAAGAACCCTTCTGTAGAGGTTTCGCTATTCGGAAAATTATTGCAGCTGTTGTTGAAATCCCAGACACATAATTTGTAGGCCTCTCCCGGAGGTTTATAGAGGTAGGTCGAGTACAGCCCGGCGTCCCTATTTCCGGAGAACTCATTCAAAATGAAATAATCGACAAAACTCGCGACATCGATGCGGTTTCGGTAGCCATAGAGTGGATGATTAAAATCAAAAGAGTAAAGGGATTTCTCAAAGGCCGATACATCGAGTTCTATACTTTTTGCCAATTGCTCGGTTAAATTTGAAGTGCCCGGGTATTCGATGCGAATATCCTGATGTAAAAGCCCCATGCGCTCGGCGTAGGTATAGATGTCTTTCACAGAGTCAAGATCTTCTTCCGTAGGGCGATCAACGCGCAGGAGATATCCAATGGCTTGGGCATTTTTAGCGTTTTTGCTTAAGGGTAAACGGCCATCTTTGCCTTCGGTGATGGATTCTGTTAATAGGTAGAGCCCTTGGTAGTCTCCATTGAGAATTAGCTCGCAGAAGCGAACGTTGGGGGCGTAGTCCATGATTTCGCCGGCAAGATTATACCAAAGATAATTGCGGATCATGGTGCGGTCAATGAAGGGGCCGTGCAGCACCCATTCGTGATGTGACGCCATGCCCATCAGGTTTTGCGGGTTGTTTTGCTGGTTTTCTTTGGTCAAGCGAATGGCATAGGAGCCCTTGGGATAACGGCGAGATGCATGACCGCGAAGGCGGATTTCGATTTCGCTACTGAGCGCGGGAGAGTTGGGGACGGTTCTGTCTGTTGTGGGGGGTGTGGAGGTGGGGACGGTGCTGTCGGTCGTGGAGTCGGTGAGGTTGGGGACGGTTCTGTCGGTCGTGGAGTTGGTGGGTGGGTTGAAGAGATTGAGTTGGGCCAAAATCGTCTTGCTGCCATTCTCGGACAGAAGATACGTGTTCTCACCGAAACGATCTCGTTGTGTCGTGGGTAAGCCCGGAATGATTAGCCCCCGGGTATCGATGGTGAGTATGGGGAGATGGGATGCGAGATCGGTGGGGGCAACGGTAGAGGTGGAAGGCATGGGGATGGAATTGGTGAGCGTTGAAATGGGGATTGTAGCTAGAATTGCAGAGGGCGATTGGTGTTGGTGATAACGAATGTTTTTGGATTCGACATTCATATGATCGATGCCAAACAAAGCAAGTAGCATGAGTGCAGTAGCCAGAAGGGCAAGTGCTTGGTTTTTCATATCAGCTACCAATTTCTTCGTTTTGAGAAACGATGTTGAAATATTCAATATTTCCTAGAGAATAGACAGCATCTGTTATCGTTCGGCTGGGTTTATTTGCTGCTTCTAGTGTTTTTTTGTTGATTTCGAAAATATACTCAACGCGGTCTTCGGTTGTGTTTTTGACCCGTAAAGTGGCTTTTCGTGCGTAGTATTGGAATATTAGCGCTTCCAATTTTTCTTCGTTGGCACGCGAGCCGCGAATAATTAAGAGGATGCGATTATCGTTTTTGACGCGACCAAAAAACAAAAACATAAGAAAGATGAAGGCACTACCAATGCCTGCCACTACATAATCGCCGGCTCCGCAACAGATTCCTACTACAATGGTCCAGAAGATATAAACAGTGTCACGCGAATCTTTGATTGCCGTTCGGAAGCGAACTATGGAAAGTGCGCCGACCATCCCCAAGGACATAGCCAAATTATTACCGATGACAATCATGACAGTGGTGGTAATCATAGTAAGTGCGACTAAGGAAATATTGAATTTGCGGGAATAGATGCTACCTTCGTGCGCAAAGTGGTAGGAAATGAAGATGAAGGCAGCAAGGATTGCAGCAGCGGTCAGGCGGATCACGACCACTTCCGAAGTCAAATCACCGGTCGTTTCAAACATTTGTAAGAGCTCTTTTCGCATGGTCTCCCTCTTTCGTACTTTTGTGTATTCTGTTGCTGTTCTAAAATCTGTTGATGTTGCAGGGTGAAATGGTTTTACTGGGTAAATTGGTTGTCCGGGTAAATTGGTTTGTCCAGGTGAATTGTTGCAGGGTGAATTGTTGCAGGGTGAATTGTTGTGCAAGATGAATTACAAAATCAAACGTTGTAATGAAAACTGCGAGCTGTTGGTTATAAATGATATTCGTGAGTAAATCCGCGGGCGAGACAATATTTGCTGACAGAAATTTCGGAACGATTGGTCATTTGCAAAATGTCTTTAATGTAGCTGAGTAAAAAGCCATTGAATTTAACCTCTAACACCGCATTGAAGGGATCAAGGACCGGGGTCATGTTCAGATGCGGATCAAATAAATTGAGATTCGTTTCTGTAGCGATGATGTCTGAGTCAAGCGTAATGCGAATATGGTTTTCTTTGGCTTGAAAGGCTTGGCGTCGATACTCGACGATGGTTTTGGGACGATATACGAACCGTTGGATTAACGCAAAGCATTCGGCAGCGAAGGGGTCTGGATATTGAAGCAGGGGTGTGCTATTCCCGAGAGTAAGCTGCTCTGCATCTATGCGTTTAAGGCGAAGGGAACGCTTTTTTTGAAACGCTCCTTCTTTTTGCTTCATCTCTAACATAGCAAAGTCGGATTGAGCATCATAGACTCGCAAGCGTATTTTGCGCCGCAGCTCAAAGCCATCTACTTTGTCATGGTAATCTTTGTCATCGAGCGTGTCGAAGTAGAGGGAGCGGACGGAGTAACCGTTGGCTGTGTTGTGTTCGTCTGGGCTGAGCGTCGACTGAAGCTTAGAGGCCAATCGTGACGAGTCGAGCAGGGTGATGAGGTACTTCTTTTCCTCGCGCAAGACAATGTTCATGATGCTCCCCTTTCGGCAGTGTGGGTGTGGGGTTGGGGGTTGGGGACGGTTCTATAGTTGGGTTGCAGTGTGGGGTGCGGGGACGGTTCTGTAGTTGGGTTGCAGTGTGGGG
>CAZKMY010000068.1:0-5453 GCA_964554085.1 uncultured Pseudomonadales bacterium | reverse complement strand
CTTTAACAATCCCCGCAATATCGGTAAACGTTACAGTTGCCGGCACCAACGGAGGTCTTCGACTTATGACTTCTGACTCATGACTTATGACTGATGCGAGAGCATCTAGTCTCGCATCCGGTACAGGTACCACACCTACATTGGGTTCAATCGTGGCAAAGGGATAATTCGCCGCCAATGCTTGCTGTTTTTTTAACAGCGCATTAAACAGCGTACTCTTCCCCACATTTGGTAGCCCCACGATTCCGATAGATAAACCCATAAACTAACTTTCCTTATTACCCTCCCTCAATAAGGGAGGGACGCCGATAATCCGGCAGGGAGAGTTACCTCCCCATTAAAACTTTCACCCCGCTATTATATCGAGAAACCGTCTAATTACCACCTACTGGGTCAGCCCCCCGTATCTTTTGTATCCATTGATTTTTTGATTCATCAGTCGGATTAACGACAATCCCCTGTTGTCCGACAGTTTCCATGACAAATTGTTGAAGTGAAATAATATCTCTCGCAACATCGTCTACCGTGGATTCTGTTTGAATTGGCTGATTTAATCTTCCTCGATACTTTATCTCTATTTGATGCAACTCCGAATCAGACTCATGATCACAAGTCTCAAACACATCTTCTATGTCAGGTGAAACACCTTCAATAGCAATAACAGTATCTCCATTAATCTTATAAACGTTTCCCGTATCAGTTTTCTTCACATAGAATTGATTTTTAATTCTCAAATATGATCCTAAATAATTTTCCGGCGTTAATGGCTGCGAAATTTGATTATTCGTAAAGTCATAAATATTTTCTTCTGGCGGAATTACCAATTTTATTTCATTACGCTGTTGAATTTTTTCTTGGACACGCTGTTTGGACGCCTTATGTTTATATATCCATGTTCCATCAGGATGATAGGTAAGCGTAATCGGTCCATCAGCAGATTGAAATTTCATAACCTCATATTGAAAAGTATGGACATTGTCCTCAAGAGGGACATATATTCCATCCATCGCAGGAAATAATCCAAACAAATTTACAACAACCTCTCCCACAGACAAATTTTTTGGAAAAGACAATTTACAATATATATCCTTGCCCGGAAAATCATTCACAAGTTGCTGATCGACTTGCGCATCGACCTGTGTATTAGAACAATCCACTGAAGAATCGTCTTGTTCAATCATATTACGAAGTCACTACTCCCTGCAGTGCTACCAGACAAATATTTTCCACCGTGGTCAACGTCTTGCGTAATCGATGCCATTCAATCAGTTGTTCTGGAGTTATATTTTCTGGGTTCTCACGCATTTGAAAATCAAGATTATTTAAACTCACTTGCAGTGGGAGCAAATGTTCATCTCCGAACTGACTAACTCCTTCAGGTGTTGTGAAATCATATTCTCGTCTGTTTTCCATTTTTAAGTCCTAAAAAATACATTTTGGATGATTCTACTCCAGCTACTCAAGAAAAAGAAGTCAGCGATTATAACTCCAAATCACCCCAACGCAGGTTATTCGAAGATAAAGATGACAAAAATTTTAGTACCTTGCATCACATAGTAGCTGGTGATATAGTACATGCCAATGACACAACTACATGAAGAAAACGACCAAACTCAACTCCGCAAAGGGTCTCTCACCCTCGCGGTCCTGCTGATTATCGCCCGAGGCAAAGTCTACTCCAGCGATATTCTGGCTGAACTCGAAAAATCCGACCTCATCATCGTTGAGGGTACCCTCTATCCCCTCCTCTCCCGCCTAAAAAACACCGGACTCCTCACCTACGCTTGGCAAGAATCCCAAAGCGGTCCACCTCGAAAATACTACTCACTCACCAATGAAGGCAAAGCCACCCTCAAAACCCTCATCACCTCTTGGAAAAAACTCGATCAATCTATCAATCACCTTATTAAACAAATCAAATTGGAATAAAAAAATGAAAAAAACCGTCACCGCCAACCTCAATCAAACCGTCTTCACTTTTGAAGAAGATGCCTTTGAAAAACTCGATACCTACACCGACAGCATTCACCGTCACTTTGCCCACAATGAAGACAAAGATGAAATTGTCAGTGATATCGAAGCCCGCATTAGTGAAAAACTCCAAGAATCTCTCTCAGGAGGTAGAACCGTCATTCAAATGAAAGATGTTGAAGCCGTGATCACTTCCATGGGCTCAGTCAAAGACATTACCGGTGACGATGAAGATGTCAAAAACACCATTCCCGAAAAAACCGTCTCCAAAAAACTCTTCCGCGATCCCGATCATGCCGTCATTGGCGGTGTGGCCTCAGGAATCGCCAACTATTTCGGTACCGATCCTGCCTTTATCCGCTTTTTATTCATCATTACCCTCTTCTTCGGCGGCTTTGGGGTCATTGCCTATCTCGCCTGCTTGATCGCCATGCCCGAAGCTAAAACCGCCACAGATAAAATGCAAATGTATGGTGAGCCCATCAATATCAAAAATATTGAAGCCAACGTAAAAAAGACTTTTAAAGAAGTAAGCGATGAAGAAAGTACTGCATCAAAGATTATCCTGCTTCCCTTCCGTATTATCGGCAAACTCTTTAAAGTGGCTAGTAAAATTGCCCGACCTTTTCTCAAAATTCTCATCATCATTACAGGTATTGGCTTAATTCTTGGTGGTATTGGCAGCATTGCGGGACTGTCTGTCTTTGGCACACTTATGCTTACCCATGCATATATCCCCTATGTAGAACCTACGGTTACCACACTTCTTTCCCAGATTTCTCACCCCATATTCATGATTAGTTTGATGATATCTGCTATTGTCCCTTGCTTCCTTGTCGTCCTCGGTGGTATTGGCCTCATCCGCATGAAAAATCCACTCTCTCTATATGGAGGCATTTCCCTTATGGTCATCTGGATTACATCCTTGGCACTCATGGGCTTCTATGGTGTTACGGTCAGTCCTCAAATTGAACAGTATGTCAAACGCTGGGAAACCATTGATGTCAGTTCAAAACAAACCATTCCTAACCTTGCCCCGTTTACAAAAATTGATTTGAGCGACATCCGAACAGTCAAGGTGATCCAAGGCTCCGTTGCCTCAGTCACTATGATTGGTAATCCCGAATTTACTAACACACTGAGCACCACTTCAGAAAACGGCCGCTTAACCATGAAGACTATTCGGGCCAACAAAATCTGCATCACCTGTGAAGCAACACGACCAGTTGAAGTGATCATCACCGTTCCCCAATTGGCAGAATTCACAGTCAACAATATCGGTGAATTAACCATTGATGGTGTCAGTCAACCAGCGGTAAAAGGCACTATTGGTAGCCATATCAAAACCTATCTCAATCAATTCAACGTTAAAGAACTTGAATTAAACCTTAGCCATCGAGCTGGGGTTGATCTGATCGGTACTGGTAGTAATGTTATCCTTCATCTTGGCTCAAACAGTCGCTTGACCGCGGATAAATTCTTAGCCAAAACGATTACCATTACTGCTGATAGTGAGTCTAAAGCAACTTTGAATGCGGCTACTGTCACAGTTGATCAAGCCGACGACGCTACCATTGACTATATCGGTAAACCCAAGATTCTTAAGATGACCAACGCCAAGTCCACCACTAGTGCAACGCCAACGAATTGAATACGTAACGCTCGACAAAAACACTACTTAGTTTGATTATTTTCTAGTTGCATTCCTAATTGTATCTGCAGCAGTAAACGTATCTGTACGTCGTTGCATCTTCTGGAGCATGTCCACAACACCTTCAGCAACCAATTTTGGACTATCATTCATCGCTATACCACCTTTTGTGTAAACAGCATTAGACCAAGCTGCAACGACCGGATAAATATCCTCCATCGACACCCCATATTCTTCCGCCATCCGTATCGACATACTTTTCAAGCCCATTCCCGCTTGAATAGCAATCTTTTCCATCCGTGTTGCCTGCTCAACTCCGTATTTCGACACAAGCATTGCATTAACTCGTTTATTTGATTCAGCATTTGCACTTGTTGCTTCTTTCAGCAATTCCTTCCCTTCTCCATTCTCTAATCTTTTTTCTATATCATATGCACGTTTACTTTCATCTGCAGGAACAATGGAACCATCTTTCCTAAAAAAGAGATCTCTTCGAGGTGGAGTAAGTTCGCGTTTAACAGAACTTTTCACAGCCTCTCGAATCGAACGCGTTCCACCTGATATCATGTCCGTTCGTCCATGAATTTTTTGCACCATATCTATAATGCCTTCTGCAACCAATTTTGGCTCACTATTCTGAGATCCTCCACTCTTTAAAAACACTTCATTTGACCATTTTTCCATCAAATCAGTCATCGTTTCCATCGGCACACCATATTCAGTCACCATCTTTACCATCATTATTTTCAATCCATCTTTTGCCTGAAGTGCTAACCCTTCCATCCCAGAAGTTTGCTCAATCCCGATTTTTTGTATCATCTGCTCATTCATCCGGTCATTCGCCTCTCCTAAAGGTTTAATCGCCTCCCGAAAAGCAAACTCATCATGACGACGCGCACTTTCAGCTGGACTTAATGGTTGATGTGTATCCGGATCAAAATAATATATACGAGTCTTATCAGGCACATTTAAATTTGGAATTCCCACATCGCCTTGTTCAGCCATATTTAATCCTTAAATTGATACATGTATAAAAACAATATAACAACCATTTTTACTGAATGTAACCCTCATATTATTATTAATATCCAGACGTAACCTGGTATAATGCACTGATGTCGTCTCGACAAACCAGCCTTCAACGTAATTTTTCCCTCATGTTTTGGATCCAAGCGCTCACCAGTGTCCAAGTCATTGGCACCATTAGTACTATCTTTATGGTCCACCGCGGGCTCACCCTTTCCCAAGTGTTTTACACTGCCATTATCTTTTCCGTCGTTTCATTTCTGTTTGAAGTACCCAGCAGTTATCTTGCTGACCGTTGGGGGCGGAAAAAAGTCATTGTCCTTTCCTGTCTCCTCTATCTCACCTACTGGATTGCTACCATTTTTACCCATTCCTTTCCTTTCTTCATGCTGGCTATTGGTCTCTACGCCTGCTCAAACGCGCTCCTATCTGGTACTGACGAAGCACTGATTTATGACACTTCTCAAGAATTGGGTCAAAATAACCATAGCCTCAAACAACTCGGAGTTTATTTTTCATCGCAGCGAATATTTAAAATCATTGTCCCCCTTGTAGCTGTGTTTATAGCCAAAGATCTATCTGAAGCACAATTTATCTCCGTTCTTCTCATTGATGTGATGGCTGCCTCAATCGCCATCATCACCAGTTTTTTTCTCATTGAACCCACTCATGTTTTTTCAAGAGAAAAAGTTGAATCTGGCATTATGCGCGATACCCTCAAATTATTTCATCACAATCGATTCCTCCTCTCCATCATGCTCAACCGCACACTCCTTTTCATTGCCATTTTTCTCATCTGGAGAGT
>CAZKMY010000067.1:0-5521 GCA_964554085.1 uncultured Pseudomonadales bacterium | reverse complement strand
TGGGACAAGATTATTTCCTGGAGCGAAGCCACAACTCAAAAACTCATAAAAAAGAAAGTGGACCCAGGGTTAATTACCACAATTCCAGGCGGAGTAGATCTTTCATTCATTCAAAGAATTCAGATTGCAAAACGAAAAAATCCCACCATTGTTACTGCAGCGCGGCTAGTTCCCTACAAGCGAATTGATATTCTGATCCAAGCTGTTGCCAAGTTGAGAAAAAAATATCCTCAACTGAAGCTCTATATTCTTGGCGACGGACCAGACAAAAAACGTTTACAGCAGGTGGTGACAACAAACAATGTGGATAATAGCGTTATTTTTTTGGGTCAAATAACTAACTATTCTCATGTGATAAAGCATTTCAAATCTGCACATCTCTTTTCGCTTCCCTCAGAGGTTGAAGGTTTTGGACTAGCCACACTTGAAGCTTGTGCATGTGGTCTACCATACGTTAATCTAAATATCCCCGCAACCAGAGAGGTTACCCAAAATGGCAAAGGAGGGATTTTGATTGATTCACCAAACGTAGAATTACTTACTGAATCAATCAATACATTGCTCTCTGATAGAAAGCTGTATAATACCAAAGTTAATCAATGCCGTATCCTTTCCAGGCGGTTCGATTGGAGTGTGAGTGCTAAGAAAACCGAAAAAATCTTTGAAAAAGTCATTGCCCAAAACAATTCGGGTCGCCGTCATCGTTGATGCTTGGTTTCCTTCTGCTCGAAGACGTCAGGGTGTATGGGGTGGGGGACAAGTTCACGTCCGAGAATTAACCAACGCATTAACCACCTACCACAACGTTGATTCAACAATTTTCTTTCCTGTACATCCAAACATTCTGTTTAGAGCAATCTGGACATTTCATGCCATTCTTCGTATTCGCGCTGAACATAAAAAGAATCCATTTCATTTGATTCACTCACATGGGTACAATTCTGGCCTAGTGGGGAAATTAGCCAGTCAGTTACTTCATATTCCTATCATCCATACGGTTCATGGTAGCTCACTGCTGGATATGAAAACGCGGAATCCTAAAGCATCATTAGAAAAATGGTTGCTCACAGGAATTAAATATGATGCTGAAATCAGTGTAGCCACCACTTTCTTAAAACATCCCAACGTAAATACAAATGTACGTATCATTCCCAACGGAGTAAATGTTGAGGAATTTGATGAGATTCACGTTGATAAAAATGAAGAACCTACACTTATCTGGGTTGGTCGCAACGACCCAGTCAAAGGTCTAACGGTGTTACGCCAAGCCATTCTTAAAGTCAGGAAAAAAATACCTAATCTAAAAGCTAAATTAGTGACCGGCGGATCATTGACGGGGAAAGCCCTGATCAAAGCGTACAAAAAATCTCATGTATTTGTTCTCCCATCTTTTGCAGAGGGTCAACCAATTACCCTGTTAGAAGCATGGGCAGCCAAATTGCCCGTCGTCGTTACCAATGTTGGTGATAACCCGCTCATGGTCAAAGATGGGGTGAATGGGTATCTCATCGAACCAAACAACGTAGCTCAATTAACCAATGCGATTCTAAAAGTGTTTAGAGCTCGAACAAAGGATGTTGCTATGGGTGAGTCAGGTCACAACCTCGTAAAACGCTGTTATTCTTGGGAGCAAGTTGCTGACCAAACGTGGGACATATACCAAGAAGTTCTCACCGCAAAAACATAAATGCTATCATAAACTGTATGCTTGATCTTAAACTTCTTAACGTTTTGATCTGTCCCGAATGTCAGATTGATGTTATCTATCGTCGAAATGGAAAAAAAGAAGAATTAATTTGTCCTCAGTGTGAACGTATTTTTCAAATCAAAGACAGCATACCTCAGATAAAGCCAGTAACCAAAGAATAAAAATTCATGAACATTGCCTGTATCGCAGCAGATTTATTCCCAAAGCGGTTAGGTGGAGCCGAAGTTCATGCTGTTGAAGCCATTCGTCGGTTAGCTAAAAATCATCAGGTAACTATTTTTGTCGGTCCAGATGATGGAATCAAAGATATTTTGCCCAACAACGTTACCATTGTCCCCATTTCTTACCCGCATATCCCAAATCTCTATGGTATTTGTTACATCTTGTGGGGGTATGGACAAATAAAACAGTATTTGGCACGTCACCCCGTTGATGTACTCTGGGCCAAACAATGTTTTCCTCAAGCCATTGTTGCCGCCATGTTAAAGCGGACGTTACATAAGCCCCTCTATATCACAGCTCAAAACCCTAATTTAATGACGGAAGAATTAGTCATTAAAGGGTCGTTATTACAACCCTTTCAATCCATTTTTGCCAATCTGATCAATCAAGGAATTTCCTGGTCTTTTCAGCAAGCAGATTGTGTAGCTGCAGTGAGTGAATATTCAAAAAAAGCCGCGATTCAATTTGGTGCAAAGGATGTCATAACCATACCTAATGGATATGACGCCAAAGTAATGAAACCTGTTTCAAAAAAGAAACATTCAGAATTCACCATAATTACAACCTCATCACTCATTCCCCGAAATGGGATCGACACCCTCATTAAAGCGGTTTCACTTCTTCCAAATAGTATTCCGTGGAAACTTATCATCGCTGGCGATGGCCCTGAAAAAGAAAAATTAGAAAAACTAAACTATACCCTAAACCCTAACTCCTCTAGAATTTCTTTCCTTGGTCGTGCTTCCAACGATAAAATCCCCTCACTCTTACAGCAAGCAGATTTGTTTGTTCGCCCTTCGCGCTGGGAAGGTTTTGGGGTGTCATTTATTGAAGCTATGGCCTGTGGAATTCCTGTTATTGGCACTCCCGTCGGAGGTATCCCTGATTTTCTTTTTCCCGACAAAACGGGTATTTCAGTCCCCGTAGACAATGTCACCGCACTAACACATGCCATTTCCAAACTCGAGCGGGACGATGTGTTAAGAGAGAAGCTTGTCAAAAATGCTCAGACACTTGTTGAAGCCCGCTACAAATGGGACACCATCGCCAAAAAAGTTGAATCCACCATGTCGTCTCTGCTTACCTATCCCCTACACCCTAAACCCTCAGTCCTCATAGTAACTCCCATTTTCCCCCCCGAAATTGGCGGTCCATCCACCTATGTTCCGGAAATTGCCAAGCGTCTCAATGCTTCAGTCATTACATTTTCCGATTACCTCGTATCCCACCCCAAAGGGGCCCCTTCGGGGTACCCTGTCACCTCAATTTCCCTTCAAGGTAATTCGTTCACTCGTCAATTTCGTTTACTGCGTGCTGTCTACCATCAATTATCACAAATCGACACACTCTATATACAAGGTACGATCGTTGTTGGTTTATCTGCTTATCTTGGTCGTCTGATGGGAAAGCGAATCGTCATCAAATTCGTTGGTGATGAAGTGTGGGAATCGTATCGTCAACATTCCCGGAGTGGTGTTGCGCCTGCGGCACACTCCGGGAGTGAATGTCTTTCTCTCGAAGAATTTTATTCATCAAACCCGAAATCGTTATTATTATCGCTTCATCGCATGATCTTAAAATCCGCTCATCAAGTCGTTGTCCCATCTCAATACCTCAAAGATTTTTTGGTAAAGTATCATCGAATTAATCCGGATCATATTTCCATCATTCCCAACGCCACCGAAATACTGAGCCCTAAACCCTATCGGCTATCTACTCAAAAATCAGCTTATCAGCTGATTTTTGTTGGTCGTCTTGTCCCTTGGAAGCATGTGGATGAAATCATTAAGGCTGTCGAGATAGCTCGCAAAACCCACCCTTGGGAATTGGACATTGTTGGCGATGGACCAGAAATTACGAAATTAAAAAATCTATGCTATACCCTAAACCCTAACCCCTCATATATCTCTTTTCTTGGCCAATTATCCAAACAAAAAACCCTACAAATGATTGCCTCAAGCCGTGCCCTGATTTTGTATTCCTCATACGAGGGTCACCCACATACAGTGCTGGAAGCACATGCTTTGGGAGTCCCCACCATCGTCAGTAATATTCCTCCACACCGGGATTTAGGGAGTTTTGCAATTGTTGAACCGCATAATCCAACTGCTTTAGCCAAAGCGATAAATTCACTCAAGACGATCAAAAAAATCACCCCACCTCTCCCTCCAACTTGGTCAGATCACCTAGCGAAATTGGTTGATGTACTAAAGAATTGATTTCCTTGTCATCGATCAGGCCTCCTGCTATAACATACCCATGGCTCTCACCAAAAAGGATATTGAAATAATTAATAAGATGTTTGAAAAGAATGAGGAAAGTATCATTCGGCGCATCGTTGGGTACGTTGATGCGCGAATTGAACCATTAGCCACAAAAGAAGGTTTAGCAGAAGTGAAGGCTTCGATTAAATTTCTCCCAAGCAAAGAAGAATTTTTTACAAGAATGGACAAACTTTCAACAGAACTTGTACAAGCTCGTGAAGAAAGAGAAGTACAGTCATATCGATTAAGTGATCACGAAGATAGACTTGAAATTATCGAAACCAAACTCGCGATCACGTCATAGCTCCTGTATCATGTGTGCATGACGGGAATTCATCTCCTTTCCATTTCACTTGATACCAATCTTTTTGATCAAACATCTGATGTCTTTGCTCGCCAGCAAGAATACGCCCAATACTTTTCTCACACCACCATCCTTGTCCTCAATACTGGACTTAAGACTCATCACTTACCACTCATGACTGATCGATTAGATATAACCCCCGTCAACGCCTTCAGTCGTCTTAACCTCATTCCCAAAGCAATCAGTATAGCAACAAAGATCCATGCACAAAATCCGTTTCAACTCATCACTGCCCAAGACCCGCTCGTGAGCGGATATATTGGAAAGAAATTAAAAGATTCACTTTCCATTCCTCTCAACGTGCAAGTACACACCGACATATTTAATCCATCTTGGCGTAAACAATCATTGACCAATCGCATATTGTTTTCATTGGTTCGACCAAATTTGCTCTCAGCCAATTCCATTCGGGTAGTATCCGAAACACTCAAAAAAGCCCTCCTTATTGACTTAAAACTCATGACTTTCCACTCAGGACTTAATGTGTTTGTTGCGCCTGTCAGGGTTGATTTAGATCAATTTTGGAAATTAGCCCATTATCATCAAGAGTGTACTCGCTTTATCAGTGTGGGCCGTCTCGCCCCAGAAAAAAACTATCCTCTCCTCATTGATGCCTTTGCACAAATTGTCAAAGACCATCCTCAAGCAAAATTAACTATTGTTGGTGATGGTCCCGAAAAAGATACGCTCGCTTCACAGATTGTTAATTACGGTTTAAACGATAAGGTGTTTTTGGTCGGGAAAAAAACCAGCGCAGAAATTGCTACGCTCCTGCATCAGCATGATGTATTTGTGCTCACCAGCAACTACGAAGGGTGGGGGATGGTCTATGTGGAAGCCTTTGCGGCAGGTTTACCAATCATTACCACTTCTGTGTCATCTGTAGGAGAGCTATTGCAACTCGACACCAATTGTCTCGTAGGTACATCAGCCTCAGATATCGCGTTTAGAATGCACTATCTC
>CAZKMY010000066.1:0-5543 GCA_964554085.1 uncultured Pseudomonadales bacterium | reverse complement strand
CAACCAAAACACTCTCTATGGTGACCATCGAACGAATACTTTGATTTGATGCACCGATAGAGCGCATAACACCAATTTCGCGGGTTCGCTCTAACACATTCAGGCTCATGGTGCCGGCTAAACTTAAGCTGCCCACTACGGCTACGAGCCCAGCCATCATCATGAGAAACATCACCATAAAGTTGAATTGACTCACGCTGGAACTACGAATGGTATCAATGGTGAGTGAGTAGGCTACGTCATATCCCGATTTTTTCAATGTTTGTTCGAGGCGTTTGGCGGTATCGGCTAGATAGGGTCCTGTATGTTCGGTGGTACGGACGCGGACACTGTTTACCTGATCGCTATCTGGGGAAATTTGTCCCAGATATTTGTCATTAATTACGATCATTTTTTGGTCTGGCAACATGAACACTCCCACGATGGTAAACGTGTAGAGTTCATCATTTATTTTTAGCGTCAATTCTTGACCGGGACGGAGTAAAGGATTATCGCGAACCATTTTGCTACTGATGACAATATCGTTTTTATCTCCGTTCTCAATCCATCTCCCTTGGAGAAGTGTGGCGATCATGAAATTTGATTCAGGTTTTAATCCCAATACTTCTACACCAAGTCCTGGGGGTCCATGCATATTTTCTTCCTGTGGTTTGATTTCATCCATCAATTCCCCAAATACGTATTTGGGAGTTTCCGCTTCGGTAATCCCCTCTGTTTTTAATGCTTGTTTGATGGCAACCTTACTGGGGTAACTTTGACCAAAGTACAACTCGATGTCGTAGTTATACAAAAGGAGCATGTTATCGAGTTCTTGCATCATGGCCAATTGAACACTCATCACACTCATAAACAGTGTGCCGGCGATAGTGAGGGTGACTAAGGTAAGAATGAGGCGGGTTTTTTTGCGGAAGGTATTGCGAAGGGAGAGTATGGTGGGGCGGGAAAGGAGGGGTAGGCCTTTGGTAAGGCGGTCAACCAGGGGGTTGGCTTTGGTGGTCTGAGAGCCAAGATCACTCAAGGCTTCACGAACACTGACCCGCATACCAGTGTATACGGGGATAGCTGCAGCAATGAGGGGGACAGCCAAGGCGGCAAGAGCTTCCAGTCCAATAATGAAAAGTGGGAAAGAAAATTTAAGTACGTTTAAGTTAAGAAAATTGCTGACCAGCGATAAATTAAGATAAGACAACACGGCTCCCAAAGGGATCGCCACAAGGAGAGCTAGAACACCATAGGTGCCGGTCATGGTGAGATAGAGGGTCATGAGGGCGCGGTTGGTGCCCCCCACGGCTTTCATGATGCCGATTTGTTTTTTTTGTTGAGCGATGACCGCGGTAATGGTGTTGACGACTAAGAAGATGGAAAGGACTAAGGAGAATGAACCTACGATCGTAAGAATGGTGACGAAGGCGTTGGTCACATCTTCACCCCAATGCTTCCCCGGTTTGACGGCAGAAACAGAGACGGATTCGTATCCCCGCTGTTTTAATTTTTGTTTGAGACTATCACCAAGGGTTTGGGCATCATCTTTGGTGACGATGGAATTATCTGGAACAATTTCTAATTGCGTGTAATAGTCGGGAAAGTTTAACCGTACAAAGGTGGTGAAGTTGACGTAGCCTGTAAGTTGAGGAAACATGTTGGCGGGAATAGCTTGGAAATCGTGAGAGGTACCGCTAAAGGTGAGGGTTTTCTTATCGCCGTTGGGGAGTTCCAATTCAACAGCGTCGCCGAGTTGAAATCCAACAACATCAGCGGATTTGCGTTCAAAGACAATACCTTGATTGGGTGGAGGCCAGGTGCCTGTTTCGCTAGCGACTCGGTTAACCTGATTCACTGTATAGTCGGCTGCCACGAGGGTAACATTCCTGGCTCCAGCAGGAGTATAGAGTCGGACCATGCCTTGGGCGGCACCACGGGCTTCGCTCACTTGTGGTTGATCCAGAACCCAGCGGACTAGCTCATCGTTAAATCCTGACGAAATACTCAGCGTAATACTGGCAGGATGAGAGGCGATGTATTGGGTGGTCATGTCTTTGAGGAGAATGGCTTTGGTGGCAAAGACACTACCAAAGGCGATGACTCCCACGGCAATGGCCATGACGACGAGGATGGTGCGACCGCGATTACTCCAGAGATCGCGCCAGATTTTATGCCAACGGGGGCTCACGTTTAGGCTTCCTTCCGTCGCCGCTTGTTGTCTTGAAGATGACTATCTGCTTCTTCATGTAGTTTGGTTTTTATTTGGGGGACGCGGTGAAGGATCTCGTTGAAGGTATCTTTATTGATAACTCCAATCCGAGCTCCGGATGAACCAGCTTTGACAGTCGCAACACTTTTGGTGTCATGAAGTAACTCAATCTCACCAAAGTATTTGCCTCGACCAAAAGATTCGAGAATCTTTTTTTGTTTTTTCTTTTCCAGGACAACATCCACGCTACCTTGCATGATGACGTAAAAGTTGGAGGATTCTTCGCCTTCTTTGACGATAATTTCCTCTGGGTCATAGTCAGTGGTTTTTACTTGGGAAGTAAGCCAAACAAGTTGTTGGTCGGTGAGACTGGCAAAAGTAGTGATCAGATATTCTTCAATAACTTGACCATCGGCAATAATGATGGAGCGATCGACTTTTTTAGCGAGATCTCGGTCGTGGGTCACCATGATAATGGTTTTGCCCCGGCTAACCAAATCTCTAAAGAGGTCAAAGACTTGTTCGGCGGTTTTGGAATCTAGGTTTCCGGTCGGTTCATCGGCGGCAATGATAGGAGGGTCATTAGCCAGGGCACGGGCGATAGCAATGCGTTGTTGCTGACCACCAGAAAGTTCACTGGGGAATTTGTTGGCTTGCTCTTTTAAACCCACAAGATCAAGTAATTCGAGCGCTTTGTCCCACCGTTGTTTTGATTGGTAGGTGCTACAAAAATCCATGGGCAGCATAATGTTTTCTGCGACCGTTAAGGTGGGGAGGAGTTGGAAGAATTGAAAGACGATTCCCATGTGTTTGCCTCGCCACACAGCCATGTCCCCTTCCTTGAGGGTGGTGATGTCGGTCCCGTCAATCAGGATGTGTCCGCCCGTCGCCCGGTCGATGCCAGTAAGCATATTAATGAGGGTGGATTTACCACTACCGGATTTACCAATAATGCCGATGAATTGGCCCGGTTCAACAGCGAGTTCAATTTGACGAAGTGCGGGGAAATCACCGGCGTCAGTGCGATAGGTCTTATCAACTTGGGTGAGTTTAATGATGGGTTCGTGTGTATGAGGCATAGATAGGTATTATAGCGTACGAGATTAAAGACAAATAGTAATGGGACCCTGATTAATAAAATCTACTTCCATATGGGCACCAAATTGGCCGGTGGCTACGGGGATATGGTGAATGGTTTCAAGTTCGTTTTTCAGAAGTGCGAGTAATTCGATTGCTTGGTCTTTGGGAGCAGCACTAGAGAAACTGGGACGGTTGGAGCCGGTGTCGGCGCAGAGGGTAAATTGAGAAATAAGTAAGACGGATCCCCCTACTGCATTGAGATTCAGATTTAATTTATCTTGTTGATCGGGAATGACTCGCAGTTTGGCAATTTTTGAGGCAAGCGTAATTGCGTCTGCAGGAGTATCGGTTGCTACAACACCGACGTATGCGACATAGCCCCGCTGAATCTCCCCGATCACTTGATTGTCCACACGAACTGTCGCATGGTGCGTATACTGAACAACACATTTCATATGGGACTATTGTATAGGTATTGGTACAATGAGGGGTATGAGTGATTGGTATCAAACATGGAAAATGAAAATGAATCGGACGACTCCGGGGAGAGTGATGCGAAATCCTCGATTATTGAAACGACATTTTTCGGGTCCAAAGTTGTGGCGTAACCTGGCATTGGTGGCTGGGGCGGCCGTGGCAGTGGGGATTTTGTTGTTTGCACTTTTGTTTGCTTGGTATGCCAAGGATTTGCCTCAACCAGATAAAATTGTTCGCCGTGAAGGTTTTTCCACCAAAATTCTGGACCGAAATGGAGCTTCATTGTATGAAGTATTTGCGGATCAACAGCGGACACCGGTGACGATTGAAAAAATTCCTGACACGCTAAAGAAAGCAGTGGTAGCAATTGAAGATAAGAATTTTTATCAGCATGGTGGATTCGATCAGCAGGGGTATTTACGCATTATCTGGAATATCATCACTCGCCGACGGTTGATTGGTGGTTCCACTCTGACACAACAGTTGGTGAAAAATGTGTTGCTGACTACTGATCGGACACTGGTGCGTAAATTAAAAGAACTGATTTTGGCGGTACAAATAGAAAACCGGTACAACAAGGATCAAATATTATTGATGTATCTAAATGAAAATCCGTATGGTGGCACGATATGGGGAGTGGGTACGGCAGCGCAGGCACTGTTCAACAAAGATGTATCACAACTTACTTTGCTAGAATCGGCAATTTTGGCGGGGTTACCACAGCGGCCATCGTATTATTCGCCCCTGGTGTCTTCAAATAAGACGGCGTACAAGGCGCGAACTCAGGATGTATTACGACGGATGCGGGAAGATGGCTACATCACCAAAGAGCAAGAAAAAGCTGCGTTGGAAGAGCTGGCAACTTTGGAGATTAAAGCTACGCCAACCAGCATTAAAGCCCCTCATTTTGTGATGTATGTCAAAGATCAGTTGGAGCAAATGTATGGAGAAACGTTGGTAGAACAGGGTGGGTTGAAGGTGACTACAACGCTGGATTACGATTTGCAGCAAAAAGCGCAGACGGCGGTGACCGAAGAAGTGGCGAAAGTGGCCAAGCAGTTGATTGGGAATGGAGCGGCACTGGTGATGGATCCTAAGACAGGAGAAATTTGGGCGATGGTAGGGAGTAAAGACTTTTTTGCCAAGGATTATGATGGTCAGGTAAATGTAACGTTGGCACTGCGGCAGCCGGGATCAACGATTAAACCGGTGACGTACGCGGCAGCATTTGCCAAGGGGTACACACCTGCATCCATGTTGATGGATGTGCCTACACAATTTCCGGGGGCAACAGCAGATAAACCGTATGAACCAAAAAACTATGATGGTAATTTCCGCGGCCCCGTGCAATTACGATTTGCGCTAGGTTCATCACTCAACATCCCCGCAGTGAAACTGTTGGGATTGGTGGGAGTGCAAGATATGTTGCAATTGGCGAATGATATGGGGATTACGACGTTGGCGCCTACAAAGGAGAATATGAGTCGGTTTGGTCTAGCTTTGACGTTGGGTGGTGGTGAAGTAAAACTGATAGATATGGTGAGCGCGTACTCAGCCTTTGCGAATGGTGGAACCAAGGTTGAACCGATAGCTATCTTAAAAGTGGAAGATCGCAATGGAAATGTGCTGTATGAACATAAGCAAGTTCAGGGTAAGCGAGTGTTGGATGCGGGAGTGGCATTTTTAATCAACCACGTACTGACAGATAACAATGCTCGGCTCCTCACCTTTGGGGCAAACTCGTATTTAAATATGAATGGTCGACCGGTGGCGGTAAAAACAGGCACTACCAATG
>CAZKMY010000065.1:0-5859 GCA_964554085.1 uncultured Pseudomonadales bacterium | reverse complement strand
TAGGGATGGCTTGAGAGTGCTTTTTCTCCCTCTTTTTGATACTCGGACCTACATCTGTGTGTATCTGAGCGGTATTTGACCATGAAGTACATAGTATGTCGGGCCAAAAAGGGGGTTTTGACCTACTATATAGTGGTGGAGATACGATTTGGTTTTGGTATGAACTGGGGAGTAACCAGGGGATCACTATCACTAGGACAAGATGATTGATAGACGGTAAAGCATTGATATTTAATTTGCCCCATCGCGATATATTATGTGTTTTTTGAAGTTGATTTGACATTTTTTTGCCCGTACTGCTACGTAGATTTTGTGTCACCAGGCTTTTTGTGCAGGATAAAAAGGTAAAAATGAAACATTGTTGGGTAACTGCAGTCCAGACAACCCTCATTTGTGCAGTCTGTGGCTAGTTTTGGGAGTTCATTTATGCTGGGGATTCATTCGGGTTTTGGGATATGTTTGGTTACTATCATTCATATTTTTATATTGCTATATATAATCAGCAGTCATAATAATCTGCTGATATTGGCATGAAATTATTATCAAACTAATATTATGAATGCTAATTTCGACTATCTTTTTTACGAGAATTTTGTTGGGTTTATGGCAGTAGGAACTGTCGTGATGGAAAATAGTTTGAGTATATCCTGTCGATATATATGATGATCTATCCGTCTATAACTCATTTATACGCGCTTTTATCGTATTTGGAGCATAGTTATAGAAATGAAGTGGAATTGAGTACAAATATTTGGGAGATGTACAAGATGTGAGAGAAGTTTTTCGACGCATGCGCTTTGCAGTGCTCACGCCCTCGCTTCGCTCGGATGATTGCGCGCTGAAAGCGATACGTCTTAAAACGATAGCTAGTTTTTCAAAAGGGGGAGGATGAGGCTGAGAGTCAGGAGGAGTTGGCCGGTCTGGAGGGTGAGGGGGTAGTGATCGGTTGAGCCAATGATGAGAAGAATAGTGAGTGGAACCAGATACAAGGCTGTAGAACGCGCTATTCTGGCTTTACGGAGGAATTGCCATATAAGAAGAAGGGTAGAAGTGAGTCCAACGACACCAGTTTCAACAAGGATAAGCAAAATGAGATGGTGAACGGGCTGTAAAAAGAGGGTTTTTTGGCCGCTGAGAGTGGTTTGCGGGAGGTGAGAAATGAACTGATTGGGACCAATGCCAAAGATGGGGTGTTGAAGCCACAATCTGATAGAGGCCTGGTTAAGCTCATAACGAGCTAGGATTGAATGGCTATCGGGAAAATAGTGAGAATGATAGAGGAGAGAGACAATTAGCGGAGATAAAATTAGACTGCTACCTGCTAACATCTGGACTGACACTCTCATATTTAGATTGCTAAGCTTGTTTTTGATTAAAAACAGGCTCATTCCGATAAAAAAGCATCCAATTGCCACCAGGCTCTGAGTCAGACTCAGAATAATCAATATTAGACCCATAAGTGATAGTTTGGCGGCCTTTTTGATTCCAAAAATGGGTTGGTTTTGTGAACAGAGCAAAAACAACACATATCCGACCGTGAGAAATCCGGCGAGTACGTTGGGGTGGGGAGTAGTACCATAGGGAGCTACCTCGAGTACGCCAAAATAGCTGTTTTTGACAATTCCGATGCTCTCGAGGAAAGGTTCACCCATAAAAAAGTATCCAAATAGTGAGTTTTGATTGATGAATTGGTATAAAGAAGTTACTATTTGAAAAAGAAGTGAGAAGAGGAGGGGCGTGCGAATAGAGGAAAGAAACTGACTTTTTGTATACTGGTTAATAATCGCGATACCAAATAGGGTAAATTCTATGAGCTTGAATATTGTCCAATATCCTGCTGGTGGAGCGGGTGAAGTAGTAAGATTCCAGAGGTAGATAGGCAATAGGGTATAGGGTAGAGGGTTTAGTTTAATGCTAGATTTGATTGATTTAAAGATACTATTTCTATTAGTGAATACATAAATTAATATTACCCCGAGTATGGGAAGATCAGAGAGATAGATTCGGGGGAGAAGATAGTCGACAAGGTGACCATTAAGGTATGCGCTTTGAACATACCAGTGGTAGGCGAGATTGGTGGGAATGAGAAAAACTGTGAGTTGTAGAAGCAATCTCTGGATTTTCCCGAGGTTAATCATGAAGCCATTATACAAGTCTTCATTTTTTGGATATTGCGTACCTACGGACTATGAGATGTACACTAGAGGTACGTTATGTCGGAAAACAGGCAGCATTTTACCGGCAATCTGTCCATTTTTTTCCTTTTTTGGATTGTTCTTGTAGTGATAGTATGGTGGCTACCAACGACGATCATGTCGTGGTTTCCTGGCTTATCTATGAATCAACTTGAACCTTGGCTCATGACACCAGAGGATTTGACTTGGGAGAGAGCGCTATTAAACGTCATAACAAAACCGGGATTTAGGGTAATAACTGCAAGTCTTTTAGGTATCGTGTGTTTTGGACTGAGAAAATTGGTAATCATCATGAGAGGGAAACGACTTGTATTGCGGTCGTTGAGATGGAATGGCGAATGGGCAATGGAGGATCGGATGCAGTCAAATCTGTTGGAATATGGGCGTTGGGTTGGGGTAGTGCAGTAAATTCCTTCTTTTCATCCTAGGAATAGATGTGTCACACTGGTCTTTAGTCTAGTTATCCTGGGGGATTTATGAAGCTTAGTTTGATAAAAACAAAGCTTATTATCTTGGCTGTCGTTTTTGTAATGGGGTTTGGGGCAATTCTGGCCGTGGGTTTTTCAACGCTTAATGCAACAAAAGTGGGTGGATCTTTGTATACCAACATAGTAAATAGTAAGGATTTGGTGGCGGATATTTTGCCTCCACCAAAATATATTATCGAGTCGTATTTTGTGATGTATCAATTGATGGATGCAAAGGATGCGGCCGAGTTTGATGGATTACTGGCAAAATTTGTTCAGTTGCAAAAGGACTACAATGACCGTAATCAGGTATGGGTGGATCTGCTCCCTGAGGGGAATATGCGGAATGAAATGCTTGAGAAGTCATACATGCCTGCCATGGCATTTTTTAAGCTGGCTAATGAATTATATATTCCAGCGTTGAAGGCGGGGAATAAAGAAGTTGCTAAGCAAGTGCTGGTGGGCCCCATGAAGGAGCAATACGATATCCATCGTGCTTCGATTGATCGATTGGTGGTGACAGCGAATCAGGATGTGGTGGATAACCAAAATAAAGCAGCTCAAACGAATACTTCTCAGACAATGGTAATGGCCGTGATCAGTTTGGTGGTGCTGGTAGGTACAACATCATACTGTGCGTTTGTGGCACTCAGAATTACTCGATCATTAACTAAGATAAAGCGTGAGGTGGAAGGATTAGCTGAAACAGGAGATTTGTCCCTTAGGGCAACAGTAGAAGGTAATGATGAAATCACCGAAACGGCAAAAGCGCTGAATCATATGCTGGATAACACAGCTCGACCAATGAAAGAAATTGCTCGAGTGATGGAGATTATTGCCACGGGAGATTTGCGAACACAGGCAAATATTGAAGGGGCCAAAGGAGATGTGATGGCGCTGTACCAATCGGTACATAAGATGGTAGATTCTTTCAAATTGTTGGTTAGAAATATTACTCAATCTTCTGAGGAGGTGTCAGCAACAGCACAGCAGCTGGCTGCCTCAACTCAACAAGTGAATGCAGCTACACAACAAGTGTCGTCGGCAGTGGAAGAAGTGGCAAGTGGGGGAGAGAATCTTGCAAAACAGACAACTGAAGCTTCTGAAAATGTGAAGACGCTGAGCGAAGAGGCGATAAATGGAGCGAAAGCAGCTTCGTTGGCGACGGAGCGAATGGGATCCTTGTCGGGCGCTGTGAATAAGAGCTCGGAAGTGGTGTCTACTTTGGGAGAGAAGAGTTTGGAGATTGTGAAGATTGTGGACACGATTAATAGCATTGCCTCACAAACTAACTTATTGGCCCTCAACGCAGCTATTGAGGCAGCCAGAGCTGGTGAAGCGGGACGAGGTTTTGCGGTGGTGGCAGATGAAGTACGTAAATTGGCAGAAGAATCTCAAGATGCTACCAAAGAGATTGAGACACTCATCACTGGGATTAAATCCAGTACTGATGAAGCGGTGCAAAGCATGGATATTGGAAAACAAGAGGTGGATGGATCGGCTGAGGTGGTGAATCAGGCGTTGGGTGCTTTGGACAAGATTTCCCGCGAAGTGAAATCAATCGAAAACACTATTACGACCGTAGCTGCGGTGGCTCAACAATCGGCGGCATCATCCCAGCAGATGAGCTCGGGAGTACAACAAACCAGTTCGTCTATGACAGAAGTAGCCAACGCAGCCCAACATATGGCGAGCTTATCGGAAGAGCTGCGGACCATGGTGAAGCAATATAAAGTTGAAGACACAGGTAAGGTATCGGTAACGCCAAATCACCTGATTTAATTACCATTTATTACCTAGTTTACAAAAAACTCATTTTTGAGGTACGCTTGAATAAAGCAGAATAACAAAAAGGAAAACAATGAAACATTTATCTCCCGTTATTGGTGTGGATCCATCAAAGTGCGTAAATTGTCATGCGTGTATTGGAGCGTGCCCCGTAAAAAACTGTAATGATGGGAGTGGGGATTACGTCACTATTAACCCCGATAAATGTATTGGATGCGGAGAGTGTTTGACTGCGTGTACCCATGGGGCTCGGTATATTATTGATGATTTTGATCAATTTATGCAGGATGCCAAGTCGGGAGTGAAGATGGTGTCAATTGTTGCTCCTGCTGCAGCAGCGAATTTTCCTCATCAATACTTACAGCTTAATGGCTGGCTGAAATCAATCGGTGTAAAAGCAAATTTTGATGTCAGTTTTGGGGCAGAATTAACGATTAAATCATATTTGGAACATGTAGCAAACAACAAGCCTAAAGCGGTCATATCTCAGCCTTGTCCAGCAATTGTGACGTATATTGAAATGTATAAACCAGAACTGTTGCCGTATTTGGCGCCAGCGGATAGTCCCATGTTACACACCGCCAAGATGGTGAAGGAATTCTATCCAGCGTATAAAGATCATAAGATTGTGGTGATTTCTCCGTGTGCCGCGAAGAAGCGAGAGTTTGAAGAGACTGGAATTGGTGATTACAACGTGACGTATGTCAGTTTGGAGAAATATTTTAAAGAAAATGGGATTGATCTAAAAAGCTTCCCTGCAACGGATTATGACAACCCTTCGGCAGAGCGAGCAGTGCTCTTTTCCACACCAGGCGGTTTGTTGGAGACTGCGGAACGCGAGGCTCCAGGCATTCGGACCAAGACGCGGAAAATTGAAGGTCCAACCATTATTTACAAATATCTTGATCAATTAAAGGCACAAATTGATGCGGGTCACGCTCCACTTCTCATCGACTGTTTAAACTGCGAGATGGGCTGTAATGGGGGAACGGGAACAAATTCTCGACATAAGTCTCCTGATGAGGTGGAGCATCTGATTGAAGAGCGGAATCAGGAAATGCAGGCACGATACAAACAAGAAGAAGATAAGTCGCTCTTAGGTAAGTTTAAAAAAGATAAGAAATCGAAACTAGCAGATACGATTAATGCGTATTGGAAGCCAGGTTTGTATGGCCGAACATATGAAGACTTAAGTGACAACGCTAAGGTGAGTATGCCTCAGGGAACTCAGCTTCAGGATGTCTTTAAGGCGATGAAGAAAGAGAGTCGAGAAGACTATCTCAATTGTGATGCATGCGGCTATAAAAACTGCGGCAAAATGGCACTCGCCATCTTTAATGGGTTGAATAAGCCGGAAAACTGTAAGGTTTATAAAGAAAAAGTGATGTGTGAAGAAAAGAGTCTGATTG
>CAZKMY010000064.1:0-6033 GCA_964554085.1 uncultured Pseudomonadales bacterium | reverse complement strand
TTTTTTGTTCACATTTTTTTCTTTTGATTTGTTGGATATGAAGGATAAAACAGAAAAAACAATGAAACTAAAAAGAAAACCAATAATTCCCGAACGAGACTTGGTAAATAAGAGGACAAGGAAGAAGAGAATGAATACTATCCATTGTTTGCTCTTTAACTGACGGATTTGACTGAGGGGAATAAAGATGATGGAAATGAGATATGCGGCTAACCAGTTGGGTTGGCCAAAGGTACCAAAAACACGGTTTTGAACGTCTTGAACCCAACAGGAAGCATTAAATCGACCAGTGATCATGAGGCACGAGGGTGAGTGACCAAAATGTTCGGGAAATGCATAGAGAGAGCTGAGGATGCCGGTATAGATGATTGTTTTGATGAGGGTATAGGCATCTGAGATGGAAAAATTGCTCACCGCAGCAAAATACAACAACGCATAGGAGAGGAGGGACAGGAGTCCTCCGTTAAATCGAGAATAGTAGCCAAACAAACTGGTGTGTATATCGATGGAGGTAAAAGTGGAAATGGTCTGAGAAAGTAGGAAAAGAAGAATGGGAAATTCAAAAACGCTGCGACGGTAAATGAGACGTTTTTCCTGAATCATTCGGGCGATCCAAAATCCTCCAATCAAAATGGCTCCTGCATAGGTGATGAGCATTTTGGGAAATTCAAATAGTTCTGACGTGGTGGAAAGCCAAGTGAGTGGCACCAAAATAAGAACTGCTTGAAACACGAAGAGCATGAGTGATTGAAGGCGTACGCGCATGGGTAAAGACTAGCACTGGAAATACCAAATCACAATTGGGGTTGGTAGATTGAGGATATGTCATTAGAATACGGATATGTGGTTTAAACGGATCTTTAGCCTTTTTGCGCACGATGTGGGAGTGGATTTGGGGACCGCCAACACGATGATATGGGTGCGGGGTAAAGGTGTGGTGATTTCTGAGCCATCGGTCGTGGCTCGACATAAAGAAACAGGCGCAGTATTAGCAGTAGGTTCTGAAGCAAAGCGGATGATTGGGAAAACACCTCGTACAATCGAGGCAATTCGACCACTTCGGGATGGGGTTATTGCCGATTTTGATGCGGCAGAGGCAATGTTGGCGTATTACATTCGTGCAGTGCAAGAGAAAATGGGATTGAATCACCGATTGGTTCGGCCACGGGTAGCCATAGGCATTCCTTCGGGAGTAACAGATGTGGAGCGGCGGGCCGTGCAAGAAGCAGCCTTGTCTGCGGGAGCTTGGGAAGCTCATTTGATTGAAGAGCCGATGGCAGCTGCAATTGGTGCAGGCTTGAATGTGATGGAACCAGAGGGAAGAATGGTGGTGGATATTGGAGGTGGGACTGCGGAAATTGCCGTGATTAGTCTGGGAGGATTGGTAATTAATCGAAGTATTCGGGTAGCTGGTGACGAGCTGGATGATGCAATTATTCGGTTTGCGCGGGTGAAGTATGGATTTTTGATCGGGGAAACGACTGCTGAACAGATTAAGATTGCGGTTGGTAGTGCCTATAGGTTCGAGAATATCAAGACACAAGTTACAAGCAACAAGAAACAAGGTATTGGGGAAGTGTTGCAGACCGTTGTGCGAGGACGAGATTTGGGAACAGGATTGCCCAAGTCAGTCAAATTTACCTCAATTGAAATTCGGGAAGCGTTGGCGCCAGTCGTATTGCAGATTGTTCAGGCGGTTAAAGATGTGTTGGAAGAAACCCCGCCGGAGTTGGTATCAGATATTTTAGAAGGAGGCATTGCATTGGCGGGAGGGTCAAGTATGCTTCGGGGTTTGGATCTGTTGATTGCTGAGGAGGCGAAAATGCCAGTGTGGCGGATTGACGACCCGATGTCTGGGATGGTTCGAGGCTGTGGGGCTGTATTAGCGAGTGAGCCATTATTGCGCCGGGTTCGTGTCGTGGGTGGATTCAGTTAACAGAATTTGCTAGAGTAAGGTAAGGCTATTAATTGGATAAATCGTAAGAGGTGCCGTATGGAAGCAGATTTTGGTGTGAAATCAATTGTTCGTGAAGCGTGGGATATTCTTAAGCGAGAAAAGAAATTTCTACTCATATTTGGATTTGTGTTGGTGCTGGGAAACATGGCTTTAAATGGTATTGGTGAGTTATTTACAGATCAGGGATGGTCTGGAGTGAGTTCATTGTGGGGGATTATTTCGTTTGTTGTGAAGATGTATCTTGGGGTGGTAACGATCATTGTATCTTTAAAGGCGGTTCGGGGCGAATCACTAACGGTACAAGAAGTTCTTGTTAAAGATTGGAAAATGATCTGGCCGTATGTTCTTGTCTCACTTTTATATAGTTTGGTGGTTATATTTGGTACTATTTTATTAATCGTTCCAGGTGTTATTTTTGGGTTAATGTATTTCTTATCGACCTATTTAGTTGTTGATCAAGGTTTGGGAGTGATCGAGTCAATGAAAGAGAGTAAACGATTGACGGGTGGTAAACGGGGAAAACTGTTTCTGATTGGCTTAACGAGTTTGGGAATAAATATTCTGGGCATGCTTTGTCTAGGAGTAGGCGTGATTGTAACGGCACCGTTGACGGTGGTGATGGGAGGACTTGTATATCAACGTTTAGCAGAACAACCGGGAAAACCAACAAAGTCAGTATCGAGGAAAGAAGTTGAGATGTTACCTGCCCAGGAAAGTCAAAAAATTGATTCAGACATGAGTCAATACCAAATTTAACATGCGACATCGTGGGGTTACGGTTGATCAAGACCATCTGATGGGAGAGATGCGGTTGTGGGGAATGGGTCTGGTGCTGTGCAGTTTAGTGTTTGGTTTTGACAAGATAGGTGCTTTGGAGTGGTTTCGGGGTGGTTTAGAGCGAGGGATACTAACGATTGATACACAGATAATCCGGGGTGGTCAATGGTTGCAACAGCCCGTGGTGTGGATGTGGCAGGCACGTCGGGCGGGGGAACGAATTGCAAATCTTGAAGAACGGTTAACTAAAAACTCAGTAGATCATGCTAAATTAAAGACATTAGAAGCACAGGTATCTGCTCTGGAGGCATTAAGTTTGCGCGTACAGTCTGGCCAACGAGCGGACCGATTGGCACAACTAGTTCAATACAATGATCGAATTATGGTAGCGGTGGGTTCTCGGGACGGTGTGTTGACTGGTCAGGTGATTACTGATCGAGATGGAGTGTTGCTCGGTCGGGTGGGCAGGGTAGGCAGATATATGAGTGAAGTGGATACGCTCGATAATGAGGCCATGCGAGTACCTGTACAAACAGTGTCGGGGAGTTCAAAAGGAATTGTGGAGGGGAAAGGGGAGAATCAGGTCGAATTGACGGGGGTATTGCAATCAGAGCCCTTGGTAGTAGGAGATGTGTTGATAACTGTGGGGACAGAATCGGGGTTTCCACCAAATTTAGTGGTGGGACAAGTGACTCAGATTGTGGGTAAACCAGAGGATGTGACAAAGGGGGGAACAATAGCTCTATTGGGCCACTTAGAAGGTTGGGTAGCTCTATGGTGAAGCAATGATAGTACTCTTGGTGTTTTTATATTTTATATTTGGACGAGTATTGCCGTGGTCACTATCAGTGACATTGGCATTGATTTTTGGTAGACGGTTACGGGTAGGGTGGTTGTTTGGATTGATTGGATTGATAGGTTTGTTTGAGGATGTTGCTGCGGTTCGCCCATTTGGTTTTGGATCAGTAGTGTTGTTAACGATCACATTTATTACTTGGTTGATTGGTAGTCGCTATAGCCGAACCACAACTTGGTGGTGGATTGGGGTGGGTGTATGTGGCGAGGGAGCTATGCGATTGGTGGAAGGGAAAATAATTTCTTGGCAAGCGATTGTAGGTCAAATACTTTGTTTGTTGGTGGTGGAATGGTTGGTGCGTCGGTGGCAACGACAAGAGGGAATTTATGTTGGACGATAATCGTCGACCATTGTATTTTTCCGATTTGTCTTTATTGTTTACTGCAAAACAGACATCGGTAAATCGGATACGTGTGTGGCCATTAAAAGTGTTAACTTTGGTGTTTGGGGTGTTGCTGCTAGCTCGATTGGCACAACTGACGGTTGTTGAAGGATCATGGCGAAGGCGACTGGCGGACGAAAACCGGATTTTAACATTGCCAATTATGGCTCAGCGCGGAATCTTGACAGATCGGTCAGGATATCCATTGACACAAAATGTACCTGCATACCGACGACAGGTGCCTGGTACGAACCCTGCTCAATTACAGTTTGAATCGGTAAGCCGAGAGCAAGCACTTCAATTTCTGGTTGACCCCAAGGAACGGGTAGATTATGTGGTGGAACGGACATATCCTAGTGGCTCAGTCAGTGCGTCGCTTGTTGGGTATGTAGGTGAAGTTACTGCTGATGAATTGGACACGCACCCCGACTATCGATTGGGAGAATTGATTGGTAAGACTGGGGCTGAACAGGCATTTGAACGACGATTGCGTGGGGTACCTGGAGAGGAATATTTGGAAATTAACGCTCAAGGTAAAGCGGTACGGACAATTGGAATTAAAGAAGCACAATCTGGTTCAAACATTCAGTTGTCTATGGATTTGGGATTACAACAAACATTAATCGATGCATTTCAGGGATTACATGGCGCGGCAGTGGCATTATCTCCTCAAACGGGTGAGGTATTGGCACTGGTAAGTTTACCAGCGTATGATCCAGCCCGTTTACATGAAGCATTATCGCAGCCGGGACAGCCTTTTTTTAATCGGGCAGTAGGTGGAACTTATGCGCCGGGAAGTACATTTAAAATATTGACGTCGGTGGCAGCGTTGGAAGAGGGAAAAGTGACCGGTGATACTCAATTTCAAGATACGGGTGAAATTGTGATTGGCGATTACCGGTTTGGGAATTGGTTGTATGACGAACACGGACGGACAGAGGGTCAGGTGGGTTTGGTGCGGGCATTATCCCGATCAAATGATATTTATTTTTATCATGTAGGTGAATTGGTGGGACCAAATAAATTGGCTGAATGGGCGGGGCTGTTTGGATTGGGGAAAACATGGGGACTGTCTTCGTGGGGGGAAGCTGCAGGCTTGTTGCCGACACCAGAATGGAAACAGGCAAAGCGAGGTGAGCGGTGGTATTTGGGAGATACCTATCATATGGCGATTGGCCAGGGGGACGTGTTAGCGACTCCCTTACAAATTGCAGTTATGACGGCGGGGATTGCGACTGGAGGGGTCGTATGTCCGCCTCACATGATCTTAAATGACCCCTCAATGGTTTGTCAGCAGATAAATATTGATGAGCAGACAGTGGCTTTGGTTCAACAGGGGATGCTTGAAGCGTGCCAACCCGGGGGAACGGGATCGCCATTTTTCACCTTTGAACCAAAGGTGGCATGCAAGACAGGAACAGCGCAGCAGGGTGGAGAAAAAGCTTTACCTCACGCATGGTTTACCGTGTATGCCCCGGCAGAGAACCCTACGATTGCATTAACGGTCATTGTGGAACAAGGGGGGCAAGGAAGTACGGTGGCGGGCCCAATTGCCAAAAAAGCGATTGAGTATTGGTTGAAGAAGTAAAACAAACCAAATGGACAACTAAAAAAATTGGGGGGGAACCAGAGCAATGCAGGTATGACACTCTGGTTCTTCTTGAACCCCAATACCCCTAAGGTATCTTGGGCGGATATAGTCTGGGAATAATTAGTCTGAGTACCTGTTTAGTGAAGATGTAATTTTCTCGATGACAGTTTTAAGCTTGGCACTTTGAATAAGAATGTTTCTTTTATTCACGATATCATCAAGAATTGTAAACACCTCCTCTGGGACAGTGGTAATGATATGTGTATTAAACCGATTGCTTTGAAGTGAGTCCATTTCATCTGCGAGAGATTTTAGATTTTTACTAACCGATCCTTGAGCGATGTTGCTGGCAGCAACTCTTCTCATATTGAAAATAAGGGTTTCAACATTATCCATTTAAACTTCTCCTTGCGGTTGGGGGGGATAGAGTTATCCATTTGGTTGTTAATGAGCAACAAATAACCAAACGG
>CAZKMY010000063.1:3240-6083 GCA_964554085.1 uncultured Pseudomonadales bacterium | reverse complement strand
GGAACAAGAGTTAGACGATGTTCTATCAACATTCAAATTTACAAAATAATTTCTCACATACAGGCCTAAAGCGAGCAAATTTTGTGGTAAGCCAAGCACATGATGTGAGAAACTTTCACAAACTTGATCGTTTATTATTCCCTCAAAACTAAATGTTGATTTATACTGTATTTATCCTAGTAATTTAAGGATTTCATTATGGCTGATGAAACAGTTAACTTTGCGCCGATGGACGAGCGAATGAACGCCCCAGGTATAGAAAATTTTGATGCAGTTGTCGATACTGCAAAAAAAACACCACTATTTGGATTTCCTAAAAACAACTTAGATAGGATCTATGAATTTTGGACGGGAATGCCTGATTTTTCGGAAGAAGTCATCAGAATGGACAAGGCAACTAGGCTTACAGGTGTCCCTTTGGCTGAAATGAGTCATGCTAAAGATTATTTAAAAGATTTTGTAGAAGTTGCAGAACCAATAGCTAAATCAATGCGTGATTTTGTCGCAAAGACAGAATCCGAAAGGTCATGGAAGCAAGATGGCAAGCCTATCTACGAAGCCATTCGTGACTGGGATGATAGAGATGATGTGGGCCCATATGAAGGATCGATCACTGTGCTCCTTGAAGCAATTTCGGAAACACAGGGAAAAGGATGGAATACCGACAATGAAATGCGCCAAAAAATAGCACAACATGCATTGGAAGAACTTTGGACATCTTGTGATTATGCCAGACTGCACTATGCAGCAGAGACTGATGTAGAGGTAACAACCATAGATGAATCTAGCGAGGAGAAAGATGAATTTTTAGCTGCTCTGAATGGTACAACCTGGACCGAGGAAGAGATGGCTCTGCAAAAGAAAAAGGTAAGTGCTTTACGAAGAGCTGTCGCTGAAATAGATGACGGAACATTCTCAGATAATATTAAAGTTCTCTGGGATACAGCACGAGGAAAAGCCAAAGCGAGTACCACTGCAATTGATCTTATCGTCGCATCAGAAGATATTCTTCAAAATCTATCTTCAGAAGGTGCCTTTGAGTGGGATCCTGAAGCTGAAGCAGATGAGAATGAAGACGAATAACTTAATGATGATTGAAAGTAATTTCTCACATACTGCCCTAAAGCGAGCAAATTTTGTGCTACGCCAAGCATACGATGTAAGAAATTTTGATATACTTCGGTTATGAAAATACTCATTCTAAGTCCCAATACTAAAACCCTATTTACCAATGATCATATAAACAAATTAAAGGCCAAAGGTGAGTTGATATTGATTGACAAGATAGGACCCATCAACCAAGTAACCGAACTCAAAACTGATGAAGATAAAGTCGTAGCGATTGATCCCGATTTCTGCAATTGGTCTGTAACCAATACTGACATTGAAAGTATGGTTAATGTTAAAGCTATCATTTTACAGTCAACTTCATTTAGTTGGATTGACCATCAAGCGGCGGCTCAAAAAAATATCCCCGTCGTTAACCTGCGTGACTGGTGTACTCAAACAGTAGCTGAGTGGGCAATTATGGTCATGTTGCTTTTGGCACGCAAAGCCCCTGTGATTATTCGTGATGGATATAAGCAGGATTTTGCTAAGCATCAAGGTTTGGAATTAAAGGGTAAAACCGTTGGCGTGCTTGGTTTGGGTAATATTGGGACCGCTTTTGCCGAAAGAGCATTGGGATTAGGAATGAAGGTGGTTTACTGGTCTAAAAATAGTACCAATGACCGCTTTAAGAAGGTTGAACTTGATGAGCTATTTAAGACGGCTGATGTCGTTTTTCCTGCGGTTGCCCAAAACGATGACACAACGGACTTAATTACTGATGAGAGATTAAAAACGCTTAAAAAGACTGCAATTTTCGTAAGTATTGTTCACAGGATATATAACCATAACCTTTTAGTGGAGATGGTGAATAAGGGTGATTTATGGGGATATGGCTTTGAAAGTGGTGAACCTGTGTTTAATAAATACCAAGGTAACATATGGGCAGGTCCCGAACTGGCTTGGTGCACTGTCGATGCCTTAAAACGCAATGCTGATGTCTGGGTTGAGCAGACAGCTAATGCTGTAAATGGTCATTTCCCCAATAGGGTGAATTGATCCATGAAATATATACTTTTAAAGATAATAGTAATTTCTCACGTACAACCCTAGTACGAGCAAATTAAATATAACATGATATATCAATCTATATTGATATATATAAAACAGATTACCTATTCTTTCCTGATATACTTTGGTCATGAGCTCATTTCAAGAACGCATTCAGTATAAAAACGACGAACAAATTCTTTTCAATGAATTGTGTGAAGATTACGATTTGGGGTTATTGATTCAAGCTAAACCGATCGAAGTTGGTTATGAAGATTTTAATGTATTGATAGAAACCGATAAAGGAAAATATTTTGCGAAATTTTTCGCTTCATTTAGAGATCAAGATAATTGTCAACGATACGTAAATATCATGGAAACAGCGATTAATGCTGGGATCAATCATCCAAAACTAATCGGTAAACAAGGCAACTATCTTCACTCATTGATGATTGATAACATTTTTATTCCTGTATGTGTAATGGAATACATCGAGGGTCAAACCTTCCATGATTTGGACGTCCAACCGACTAATGAAGAATTAATGTTCCTTGTGGAACAAGCTGCCAAGATTAATGCATTACCACTAAAGCCTGAACCAGTCTACGATAGTTGGGCATGTGTAAATTTCCTAAATGAATACGAGAATAAAAAACAATATTTAAGTGATAATAATCAAGCACTTATAGATCCAATTTTTGACCAATTCAAATTAATAAATCTAGACCAATTACCACACTCATTTG
>CAZKMY010000063.1:0-3140 GCA_964554085.1 uncultured Pseudomonadales bacterium | reverse complement strand
CCAATTTTTGACCAATTCAAATTAATAAATCTAGACCAATTACCACACTCATTTGTTCATGGTGACTTAATTAATACCAATGTGATACGAGCGAATGATGGTCAAATATACATTTTGGATTTTTCAGTATCCAGTTGGTATCCACGAGTTCAGGAATTAGCGGTCCTATTTTGTGATTTATTCTTCAATCCCACCGATCCATCAAATTTTCCCCAGTTGTACGCAGATGGAATTGCAGAGTACCAAAAGAGCATTCAGCTGACTGACCAAGAAATTTTTGTGTTGCCGCTCTATACCAAAGTGGCTCACGCTATGCATATCATCTGTGCAAATTATGAAAAAGCAGTAAATGGCAATAATTCCAAAGAAAACGATTCATGGTTACAGCTTGGGGAAAATGGTTTGGCATATACAAGCAGGCTGTGGAAATAAATAAAACTTTCTCACATAAGATGCCAGTGCGAGCAGATTTTATGGTATGCCAAGCATACGATGTAAGAAACTTTTCCATATAACTTCAAGGTTTAAAAACGAGACTTAACCACTATAATGGTTGTTTATATAATGCATATAAATATGCAAGACATAAGTATCGTCAACCTCACTCCAGAGAATATTGCAGACTACGGTGTTTGTGGATATAAAGACGTGCGCAAACACGTGGAATTAAGAAAGAAAATTGATTGGTTTACCAAATACTACTCCAAGGGTTTACGAATAAAAGTTCTCTATTCACAAAAAGGCGGTTACCAAGGAATGTTGGAATACATTCCAGGTAAATATGCTCATCGTCCCGTTGACGCTGATGGATACATGTTTATTCATTGTATTTTTGTAGGGTTCAAGAATGAGTTTAAAGGTAAAGGATATGCTTCCTCTTTGGTAGATGAATGTATCAAAGAAGCTAAAGATCAAAAAATGATGGGGGTTGCCTTGGTAACAAGAAAGGGTCCCTTCATGGTCCATAACGCACTATTTCTTAAAAAAGGATTTCAAGTTGTTGATAGTGTAAAACCCGACTTTGATTTGTTAGTGTTGAAATTTGATCATAAAGCGAAAGATCCTCGCTTTAAGCCAAATTTGGCTGAGCAAAGCAAAAAGTACGACCAAGGCTTGACCATTATGCGTTCAGCACAGTGTCCGTATACAGAAAAAAACGTCAATGCCATTCTTGAGTCGGCTAAAAAAATGAAACTGAAAACAACGCTTGTCGAAATTGAAGATGCTGATGCTGCACAAAATACCCCGTGTGCCTTTGGTTCTTTTTGTTTGATTAATAACGGTAAAATTATTAGCCATCATCCAATTAGCAATACTAGATTTGAAAATATAATGAAAAAGGAATATGCCGAATAAAACTAACCAATACTATTTCATTGATATAAATCTAACTACACAAGCAATCGTTGATTGGGGCAAAACAAATACAGCAAATCTTACTGGTGAGACTGATGACTCAAATGTATTCAGATTGTTTTTGACTAAAGGACAATTTAATAAGCTTAAAAATCACCTCGGATAGTTTTTTCATGTTACAATGAAAACGTACCTTAACAAACCTGAAGAATAAACTAGAGCCAAATAATTTTATTTGTTTGTATTTTATTCTCCACCGAATTTTATAACTTCGCCTTAGGTGTCCCTAAACGCCAGCAGTGGATCTATTCATTATTTTCTTTAATCAAGGAAAGGTTCTTGCTATGGAAAACATTCGTGTTCCCATTCAACTTGGCCCGCTTTCGACCAAAGTTTTACAACATATCAATGAAAGCAAAGAACTAGTATCAATCTGGAAAGTCACCAACGTGACTGCCAAAACACGGCTACATTTGACCGATCACGGTATTGGCCATTTTCAACTCGTCACTAACACCAGTTTGTCGATGCTGGATATCATGCATCGCCAAAATGTTGTGCTCAGCATGAAGTCTGATTATGGTATGGACTACGATCATTCCCAACTCGTGGTTATGTTGGCGAGTCTCTTGCATGACGTCGGCATGTCCATACATCGACAGGGTCATGAGGAGTTTAGTCTCTTTATTAGTCACGATTACCTTAACCGGCTATTAGACTTTTTGCCTACCGAAGAAAGAATTATTCTCCGGTCTGAAGTATTGCATGCCATCATTAGTCACCGGAGTGATGGTCATCCACTCTCAATAGAGGCGGGTGTTGTCCGGGTTGCTGATGCCTTGGATCTCACCCGGTCCAGAATTGAACCTGATGAAGATGAAAAATATATTGATATTCATACTGTGTCGGCAAATTCTATTGATAACGTAGAGGTGATTTCTGGTAAAAACACTCCAGTCGCTATTAATATCTCCATGAATCATACGGCCGGATTATTTCAGGTCGATGAATTGTTGAAACACAAAATCAATAATTCTGGTATTGAAAAATATTTAGATGTCAAAGTATTCATTGATAAAGACAATAAGCGTGTACTACTCAAACACTATTTAGGAAAAAGTAATAACTGATGTATTTATTGCCATGGCAAAATACATTCACTGTTATAATCGCCTCACTATGTGCTGTCGATATAGTGTGGTAGCTTCAAGCTTTAAGACTTGGGGAATTCAAGAAAATATCCCAGGATTTTCTGACAACTACAATGCAGCTCCAGGAGCTCGGTTACCTGTCTTGATCAAACAATCACCGCTCCATGTGGAATTGATGCGATGGGGATTAATACCACACTGGTCAAAGACGGCATCAATTAAATTTTCCACCGTGAATGCGAGAGCTGAGACTATTGTCACCAGTCCTACATATAGAGATGCATTTTTGCGTCACCGCTGTTTGGTGCCGTGCAATGGATTTTATGAATGGCGCAAAAATGAAGATGGTACTAAAACACCTTTTTTCATCCATTTAATTAATCAAACCAACTTTGCCCTCGCTGGTATTTGGGATGTGTGGAAAGATGCTGAAGGCAAAGAATTAAAAAGTTACTCAATCGTGACCACTCCATCAAATGAACTGATGACTCCCATCCACAATCGCATGCCAGTGATTTTGTCCAAAGAAGCAGAAGATCAATGGTTGGATACATCCACTCCACAATCCAAAGCCTTATCTCTCCTTGTTCCGTTCGACTCATCCCAAATGGAAGCCTACGAAGTAAGTGATCA
>CAZKMY010000062.1:0-6201 GCA_964554085.1 uncultured Pseudomonadales bacterium | reverse complement strand
TGGTTGTGTCGAGCATAAATTCAGGATTTAAGAGGCTAAGATTTGAAGGAGACAAACGCTCAGTTGTTTGTTGAAGTTGTTGGAAATATCTTAATGATTTATCCTTAGCAAGTATTTCGAGCAGAGACTTAGCTTCTTCAGGGTCATTGCTCGAAACAGATATTTTTTTTGTATCATCATTTAATTTAATAATAATATTGACTTGTTTATTTTTAATTTTTTGATCATCACGACCATTCATTTGTTTTAATCTCACTTGAATAATCATGCCATCATCATTTAATGTAAGTAGCCTTCCTATGCTGTAATTTCCATCTTGAGGAAATATTTTTAAAACCAACTCATCATGCTGCTTTGAATATTCTTGTATGATTGGTTTAAGCTTTTCCCAGTTTTCTCGTGTATGTATTCCCCGCCAAAATTTTGCTTGTTCTCGGGAGGGGACGAAAATAGATTTTTGCGAAGTTCGTTGCTGATCTGCATGGTCATTATTTATGCAAGTTCCTATCCAAACTGGGGTTCTGCCTGCGTCTAGAAAACCATCAACAACATAATCGGCTCCTGCGATATCAGTTGCTTGCACAAGAAATGTATTATATTCACCAATTCCCGCAGTTTGCAGGATATTTTGAGCTTGGAGTTTTTGCGAGACGTAATTAAATGTTTTTTTTGACCAGTCTACTAATCTATCAATATGTGTAAGGTATCTAGAACGATCTGTTTTTAGATTATCAGAAGTATTATCACTTATTGGTTGTGCAGGAATTTGAATGTCGGGGAACGATGGCGGTTGTACATAATTGAGTTCGTGGAAAGGCACGGAAGGAACATTGGTATCTTGTTGGGCAATTTTAAAATCTATTCCAGTTTCTATATATGACATACTCTTTCACAATCACAGTTTTCTCGAGCGGATTGTACCATATATTTCAGCTTTTTTTAAGGTTCTGTGGTCAAGTTGGAGGAATAAAAAGCAAAAATCATTAAAATTGATCTCATGATATGCTTAAAACAATATTGGTGAAGGGAGAGTGTATGCTTTCAGAATCCGCATCGATTGAATTGTTGAAGAAAAAAGTAGCTGATTTCCCAAAGATGGTGGTGGTGTTGGGAAGTGGGTGGAATTCAGTGATGAGTGAGGTTGAGATAGAACAAGAAATTTCATATGGGGAGTTATTTGGAGCAAAGTCTACTGTCCCAGGACATGCCGGGAAATTGGTTATCGGAGCAATTGGTGGCAAACGAATAGGTTTTATGAACGGCCGTTTTCATATGTATGAGGGCTATACTGCCCGCGAAGCGACGCAGCCGGTACGAGTATTTCAGGCAGTCGGAATGGAACAATTGGTGGTGACTTCGGCAAGTGGAGCGATTAATGAAAAATATCGGGTGGGGGATATGATCGTGTTGTCTGACCTCATAACTGTATTGCTATCGCCTGATTCACCTTTGGTTGGTCCTGCGTTTACTGATATGTCTTCGTGTTTTGATGAGCCGATGCGGCGAACTGCGATCCAAACATGTGTTAAAAATGACATTCAGTTCCATGAAGGCGTGTATGCCTATTACCACGGACCTCAGTTTGAGACTCCGGCAGATAAAATGGCGATTAAAATTTTGGGAGCAGATGTGGTGGGAATGAGTACGGTACCAGAGACGATCATGGCTCGGTCATTGGGGGTGCGAGTGCTGGGGTTATCGTTTGTGACGAACCTTGCGTTTGTCAAACATGAACACAAAGAGGTTTTAGCAGAGGCTGAGAAGGGGAGTCAGCGGATGGTTGAGGTGTTGAAAGGAGTCATTGCAAATACATAATCTATACACAATAATGAGTTTTAATTAGGTACTTTTTTACAAAAGTGGACACCCACTTTTGACCAAGTAACGACACCGAGTTTAACTCGGAGGAAACCAAGCTCAAAAGCAGGGTGTTTTTTTTACTAAAAATAGGCTTTATGACAAATTTTTTTGATTTAACTTATGCGCAAGTGCGGGATATGGCCCCCACGACTGCGGAAAAGATATTGCATTCCATTTTAGCTGAGAGAGCAACGGTGACGGGGGGAGGAAAAATTTTGCGGTGGAGTGAATACAATGAAAATCCCGACTTATTAATAAATCGATTATTGGCAAAGATACTCATAAGTAGGATGGATTCAAATTGGTTTGATGGATTGTCGTATAAGGAAATGGTGGTGATATCTATTGAAAGTTCTGCTGCGTACCTTGCAGTTGAATTGGCTTTTGAGGTGATGCGAGCATTTTGCTTGACCCGACCACTTCGCATTATCCGAGCTCGGAAAATGAATGGAAGCGGTGGGGGGTCGCCTACAATGAATACGGATCAATATATTGAGGAAGTGGAGCCAATCACTGCGGGTGGTGAGAAACGGCATTTGGTCGCATCATTTCCTCATAATGCAGATTTTTCTCGAGTGAGGCTGGTACTTGTGGTGGATGACTTTCGGGCAACTGGCAGCACATTGGGAGGAGGCATTCGCATCGCTCAAGCGATGTTTCAGCCTCAGCGGATTGTGCCAATGGCAGCGATGGGTAAGTCATGGCAAGCAAATGCGAATATTGATTTTGGCGCGGGGGTAGAACAACCTTTGGTGGGTTTGGACGCGCGTTTTTGGTGGGATGAAAAAGAAAACAAAGCCCTGATTTCAGTTAATGATTTAGCTCCATTGCCGTTACTTCAGGTTAAAAAAGAAGATTTTTAGCAGGATCGTGTACAATATGGGACAAGATATGGGATTAATCATTACCATTATCGGCAATATTGCCTCAGGAAAATCAACATTAGCACAACGGTTGGCGGGGGAATTGAAGGCTGATTTTGTTGCTGCGGATGAATTATTTCGTGTTAATCCTTTTTTTCAACAAGCAGTCACCGATCGCGCGCGATGGTCACTAACCAGCGATTTATGGTTTTTGCATGAGCGAGTTAAATTGCTAGGAGCAATTGACCGATCTGGAGGTAGAACGACGGTGGTTGATAGCGGATTACTTGCGGGTTATGCCTATGCCGCTTTTCGAACCTCAATGAAACAGTATACTGAGGACGAATGGCAGTTGTACCAGACTTATTATCATTGCGTGACGCAGACAACACCTGTAAGTGATGTGGTAATGTATTTAAAAGTTGATCCCTCATTAACGATGGAACGTATCCGATTACGTGGCAGACAATACGAACTTCAACACTATACTCAGGAATATGTTGAGGGGTTTGAGCGGGGATTGGAATTTGTCGTTCAAGAATTGAAGCAAAAACATATCCCAGTGATTCAAAAGACAGTTTCCACTACAGAGGCCGTGAATGAATCGATGGTGGACACTTTAGTGCGGGAGCTACGGCAATATGAGTGAAAGACTACCTTTGATATCTCCATACGATTCTGTGGAAGTAGCCGGAAACAAAATGGCTACTCTGTTTAAAAATGGTATTGAATCACTTAATCCAACGGGGGGTAAGCCTGCTTACTTGAATGCGGTTGATGCATGGGTAAAACATCCTGATCATGGGCTTTTACATGGGCGTAATACGTTTTTAGGTACTCTCGACATTCTTGATCATGAGCCTGAATTGCGTCAGTCACTTCAGAAAGAACACATAGGAAATGAAGAATTAGCTCTGGTGTCATATGCACACGATTTTGGTCAACAGGATGGATTGTATACAACACCTTTTTCAGGAAAAAAGATTGAAGGTGTGGATGCGCGCGCCATTCATGCAGATCAGATGGCCTCAATTGTGCGGTTTTTTGGACGTCGAGTTTTTCAGATAGATGAATGTGTGTTGGAGCAGATTGAATGTGCAATTCGTGAGCATGACGCAACGTATGAAGGGAGGGTGGTTGAACGCCCGTCTGCGTTATTACAAGTCCTTTCTGATGCAGATAAATTATTTGGATCGGGATTTAATGAGAACCCTGCAATTCTCATGGAAGAGTCATTGGCAAGGAATCGTAAAGGGTCATATAAGGAACGGGGATGGTATTTATTTAGAAACGATCTATCGATAACAGATCGATTGTCGTGGAAATATGGGGCTCGATGGCGCTTGGATGGGATAAGTGCAGCTTTAAAAGAGATATTTAAAACTCCGTATTACACGTCGTATGCTCGAGACATGAATCAAGCTAAGCAAGCTCATTTTCTAGAAGCGGGGAATAAAATATATGGAGCTGAGCTTCAATCTATTCAACAATGGATAACTAGTCATTCGTCATTTTCTTTAGCAATAGTTGGTGAGGGTATGGAAAAAACAAAAGCGGGTGAAGTAGAGGGAAATATGGATGAACTTTATTCGTTGATTACTGCGACGCAGAGGATGCCGATAAAAGGACGGGGTGATTTTCGTGGTGTCTTTATTTCACTGCAATCAAATGAACAAGACTCTTTACTGATGGATCCTTCAATCGCTCGATCTTTGTTTGATGTAGAAGGTGGATATGATCCTGCTCACGCACAAGATAGACTACATCAGCAATTGGATGAGATAGTTACTTCATATAAGGAGGCAATTTCCTATGATCCTCGTGGTTGATTTTGGATCTCAATTAGCACATTTGATTAGTCGGCGGTTTAAAGATTTAGGAGTAGAGACGACATTAGTACAACCTGAGGAGGTAATAGCTAAAGTGGAGTCTTTGAACCCTACAGGCATGGTATTGTCTGGCGGACCTGCAAGTGTGTATGAGGAAAATGCCTTGACCGTGGATTCGCAATTATTTCAACACGAACTTCCCATATTGGGTATCTGTTATGGTTGGCAGTTAATGGCAAAAGTGCTGGGTGGAACGGTAAAAAATACTCAAAAAGAGTATGGATTGGAAACATTCCAGGTGACGAAATCAGCGGGTGTATTTCAAGGTTTTCCGCAGAATCTGGCAGTGGTGATGTCGCATGGAGACACAGTGACAACTCTGCCTTCAGACTTTGAGGTAATGGGCACAACTCAGTCAGTGCCGTTTGCGGCGGTAGGACATGTACAAAAACCATGGTATGGCGTGCAATTTCATCCAGAAGCGGATCATACAGAGTGTGGAAGTTTGCTGTTATCGAATTTTGCCAAGCAGTGTGGTGAAGTATTTGAGGTCCACGATCTTTCAGTGGATGAGATGGTGAGAGCGGTTCAACAAACAGTGGAAGATGGCAAAGTAGTGTGTGCGGTTTCGGGAGGGGTTGATTCCACAGTCGCCGCCGCGATTATTGGTCAATCAATTGGTACACGACTGACTGCAGTGTACGTGGAAAGTGGATTGATGCGTCCAGGAACACAGGAATCGGTTAGAAAAATTTTCTCTTCAATCGTACCCGCATCATTGGTGGTAGTTGAGGCTAAAGACCGTTTTATGACCGCGCTTCGCGGATTAACTGATCCAGAGGAAAAACGAAAATGTATAGGTAAATTGTATGTGGATATTTTTAATGAAGAAGCGGGGAAGATAGATGGAGTGACTCACTTGGGTCAAGGAACCATTTATTCTGACGTGATTGAATCAAAAGGTAGTCGAAATGCAGCAGTGATTAAGTCACACCATAACGTGGGTGGTTTACCAAAAGAAATGAAGTTAAAGTTGGTGGAACCTATTCGTCATTTATATAAAGATGAGGTAAGAAGCGTGGGGAGGTTGTTGAATTTGCCAGAAGATGTGGTGATGCAGCAGCCATTCCCCGGACCTGGATATGCAATTCGGGTGAGGGGAGAGGTAACTGAATCGAGGCTCGCGCAAGAAATCCAGGCCGATAGAATTGTAATGGAAGAAATCACTTCGGCAGGATTATTGCAGACAGTATTTCAATGTTTTGCAGTTATGACCGGAGCTTTGAGTACAGCAGTAAAAGGGGATGGGCGTGCATTTGCGGAAGTGGTGGCAGTTCGGGCCTATGAGTCAAAAGATATCATGACATCTCAGGCAGCTGAGTTGCCGTATCCCGTCATCAAGCGGATTGCAAATCGGATTGTAAATGAGGTGTCGGGAGTATCTCGGGTAGTGTACGACGTGACGGGTAAGCCTCCCGCCACCATGGAGTGGGAATGATTAGCTTGTGTATATGTAGTCGATGTGTATAATACATATAAATTAGCAAAATGCTTAAAAGTGGACACCCGCTTTTGGCCAAGTAACGATTCCGCGTTTTGCGGGAAGAAACCAAGTTCAGAAGGAAGGGTGTTTTTTTGTAAAGTACGAG
>CAZKMY010000061.1:0-6404 GCA_964554085.1 uncultured Pseudomonadales bacterium | reverse complement strand
AGGTCCCAATGGAATTCTGGTTGGCTCTGATTGGGAAGCCTTGCCGATTATTCACGATTTACCGAGATAGTGCCAGAGGTGGAGCGATTGTAATCGGTTTTTACTATCAGTATGGTAGAAAACACGTCTGTTTGGACGTGTTTTTTTGTGGTTCATGATGAGTTGGTGGGATAAATATTATCAGTTTGTTTTTTGTGGATACCAGTTATCTTGTGACTGTTTTGTTCGAAATATGTAACAATGTAATAATTTCCTTTTACATCAAGCGAATACATAAAAATATCACTCATGATTTTTTAGTGCTAAATCAAAATGAATCAAGAGAAAGTTATAGTGACGTACTTTTATGAACAAGAATATAGGTTTCATTTTGAATAGTGAATAGTGAATAGAGAATAGGGATAAAAATGGGGTAGGATAGGGATATATGGAGCGATTGAAGACATATTGGTGGCAGATTGGACTAATGGTGATGGGGGTAGTGTTGATGGTGGGAGGGTTGGTGGCAGCAAAACAACAGACTCAAGGCAAGCCGGTAGAAATTCTTGATGTGACTGCTTCTAAAAGTGCAACTCAAGCGCAACTGGTGGTGGATGTGGCGGGGGCAGTGCAGAAACCAGGTGTATATCGGCTGAATCAAGGGTCCCGAGTTGGGGATGCGCTGATTGCGGCAGGTGGGTTGTCTGCCAAGGCGGATCGCAGCTGGGTGGCACGGTTTATGAATCAGGCGGAATTAATCAAAGATGGGATGAAGATTTTTATTCCAGAGGTGGGCGAGATACAAGTCACAAGTAACAAGGGACAAGAAACAAGTGCTCAGGGAGTAATATCTATTAACACTGCCAGTGAGGCAGAGTTGGATAGTCTGTGGGGGATTGGGGCAGCGCGGGCGAAGACGATTATTCAAAACCGGCCATATAGTTCGTTGGATGAATTGGTGACAAAGGCGAAGATAACCCAAGACGTGTTGGATAAAAACCAGGGGAAAATTGGGTTATAGTTTAGACAGTTTGCATACGAATTTTGCAGTGCTCACGCCCTTCAGCTTCGGCAGGCTCAGCTTCGGATGATTGCGCGCTGAAAATTGTATGCTACCTGTCTATCGTCTTATATATGGGAATGAATTCTTGAAAAAACAAAAAACAACGTAGGGAAGGGGACAGGATGGACCTGCATAAAAAACAGCAGGTCCACACCGCCGCGGGGATTATTATTCGGGTTCAGTGTCAGGATTTGATACCAAGACTGGCAATTTGGAAAGAATTTTTCCTCTGATAATTTTGGTTGTTGACCTGATTTGTGCTGGATCAGCTGGTGGATCTAGGGTAGTTATTGATGAACATAAATCAAGAATTTCCTGGCCAAGATCTTGGTCAACTGATTCTTTCAACATTATTATGCCGGCGTAGTTACTGAGACAATTTCTTTCAGCAGTGACGAGCCAAGGATCAACGCCGGGGGGAACAGAATGTGGTGTTCGGTCAAGGAAGTCATTGATTGTAAAAGAAACCAATGAGGGGGTAATTTGATGTGGCGGTTGCCAATCAAACAACTTCTTCGCCCTTTTGAGCCGCCTGGTTTGGTTGAAAGAAACACAGCTAAATTCCCACGCAAACCAGCGCAGGTAAAGTGGATCTTTATTTTCCCGATCAAATGTTTTGATATCTTTGGCGATTTCAGTCAGCATTTTGAGACGTCGCGTGGACAACTGCAACATGTTTGAGTATGGTTTTAAACTGATTAACACATCAACAAGACCAAAAGCCTCGTGCCGGATCATCAGATACTCTGGTGTCCACTTGGCAACTTCGGTGTCAGTTTTTGCTTGTTCGGGTAACTGTAAGATGTGTTCACGGAGCAATTCGATGATTTCTGACTCAAGACTCATTCTTTCTCCCTTTCTTTTTAGATGCTTCTATTAACTTTTTTAACCATTCAATAATGCGCTCGAGTGCAACTTCGGACGAACCCCCTAGTTGGCCATTAATCCAACCTGACAAATCACGCTGATCAACTTGAATGTTGAGCGAACTTGCTTCGGTGCAGAGATCGATTGCTTCGGCATAGAGCGAAAACAGGGGGTTGCACTCACCGTTCCATAGTTTTTCCTGGTTTGTGGTGAGGGCTGCCTTGAGTAGGCTAAAACTGGGGGATGTTGAAGACATGATGAACAACCTTTCTGTAACAGATGGTTTTTCCCTACGTTGTTTTGTTAAAGAACTGCTCACAACAGAGGGGATTTTTTGATTTGTTTTTCAAGTAATTGAGAAACACTTTCGACAAGCGGGCGAAGTTTTGAATATGAAGTTTTTGTATCGATCCTATTCAGAATTTCAGTGTGTCTATGGAGAAAGATTAAGTAATCTTCATGTTTAAATTCAGGGAGAGATAATCCGGCGTATGTTGATGATATACGTGAGATATCTTGCTTAATAATTCGGGCTTTCGCGAGGTGTTTTTCTTTTTTTTGAAGATTACTTAGTTCGGATAGTAATTTAGACATCATTCTTGATATAAAAACAATCGTGATGCTTCGATCTACTTCTGTATCTTCTTCTATTCCCATTCAAGTCCTCTCTTTGTTGTGAAGGTAAAGTGCGAATCAGTTTTCAGCGCAAAAGCTGCTGCGAGAAAATGATTATGGGCTATTTTATATCTGGAGAAGATGAAATTCAAGGGGTGATGAAAAAACAAAAACACGGGAATAAAGTAAATGGGTGGCTGGTGGTGACCAGATAGTGTGGCATGAGTTACCCGGTCACCTTATAGCCGTTTTTAGGAGGTGTTGTGTTGCTGAATCCAATCAAGAAGTTTTTGATATTTTTCATAGTTGATGGACTCAGTTGTAAATAATTCATTGAGGTTAATGGTTGATTGGTCGCCATCAGGTGGAAAGTGAAGACTTTCCCATTTTTTGAGGAGATTCTTCGTCTTGTTGCATGCATCCAGATATGGCTGTAGCATGGGAATCTTGGCGATTCTATCAAGTTTTGTGGCAAGTTGCGTGTAGACGTTGTCGACTCCAAAATTCGGGAGTCCGGTGATTACATTCAAAACATCAATGATTTTAATGGCGTCGTTTTTACGTCGTTTTTCCTCAAATGTTTGATTGCGGGCGAATGCATGTAATGCATCTGTGTTGACATCGATGACGGCGGCGGGGTATTTTTCCAGGCGGGAAACAATATACTGAATAACACTTGCCTTTGTGGGTAACAAGACTGCTGCTTTGTTCAAGTCAGATATTAAATCCATGGGATTCCTCCAGCGAAATGGATAAGGTTTATTCCCGTGTTTTAAGGTGCTAGAACACGGTCTTTTAGTGTTTCGTGTAAATCTTCCAGCTCAGCTCCTTCGAGAATGCTGATTCTGTCGGAGAAGTTGATGTTTCCAAGCGTTGTAAGGCATGCTTGGATTATTTCGGGAGGGAATGATTTTGCCTTTCTTGATCTGAGAATGGTGACGATTTTTTTGATAGTGATTGAGCCTGGGAAAGTTGGCCCTTCGGTAAATATCTCCATTTTTGAAAGAATCTTTTTTAATTCAGATTTTTCTTGTTGGTTCATACTATCCTCCTTTAAGATAGGATGAAATGACCATGTTCGATTGTGTAGGTGCATTAACCGATACATGGTGGGCGTTTGTAACCAAGACCAATTAATTATGGGTTATTGTATGCCCGGTGATGGAGAAACACAAGGGAAGGGAAGGGTAGAATAAAAGGAAGATGCAGATTACGTATAAACAAGGATTGTGGGGAGGGGGATTACTGTTTGCCTTGGCTGTGGGTTGGCGGGTGAATGGTCAGTTGGTGAGATGGGGGATGGGGGAAACTTTCTTGGGGAAGCAGATTGTGTTATCTCAGTCGGTACGGAAAATGGGCTTTTCCTGTCTGGCGCAGTATCAAGGAGAATCAGTTTTTGTGACACAATCAGTATGTGAGTCATCTGGACTTTTCACTGCTGAACCTGGTGATGAAATAACTATCTATGGTAAAGCTTCGGTAGAGGTGAGGCGACAGAGATATTCGTTTTGGTCGTACTGGTGGTGGGTGCGGATGTTGGGTAAGGCACATGATTGGAGCACAACGATGTATCGAGCATACTTGCCTGAACCGATGGCCAGCTTGGTAGCGGGGATTGTGATTGGAGAGCAAGCAGATATGCCACCGACATTGGCATTGGCACTACGGAAAACAGGAACGGCACATATTGTGTCAGCTTCGGGATATAACGTGACAGTGGTGATGGGATTAGTGTTGGGAATGGCTGTTCGGTGGTTGGGGAGAAAGCGAGGATTGGGATTGGCGGCGGGGTTGGTATGGATGTATGTGTTGTTGGCGGGGGCAACGCCACCCGTACTCCGGGCAGGGCTGATGGGAATTGTGATGATGGTGGGAGTAGGCTTGGGACGAATGTATTGGTCAGGGTGGAGTCTGGTGCTGGTGAGTGGAATAATGCTCTTGGTTCAGCCATGGTTGATTGCGAGTCTGTCTTGGCAGTTGTCGACGGCGGCCACGGCGGGAGTGATTTGGGGGACGGGGATGATGGTAAAACCCAAACAAAAGCAACATACTCTTTTTAATACTCTCTGGAATGAGCTTTATACCTCGTTTGAAACAACACTGGCAGCGACCATTATGACAGCGCCACTCGTATTGATGGCGTTTGGCGAAACTTCTTGGTTGGGGTTGGTGGTAAATCCGTTGGTGCTATGGCTCGTGCCACCGCTGATGTATCTGGGTGGAATATTTCTGGCTTTGGGTATTGTTTGGAGTGGCTTCAGTGCATTCTTGGCATGGATAACGACGCCGCTTGCGTGGTTGTTGTTGGAGTTAATTTACCTGGGATCTTGGTTTCCGGGTGGAACGGTGCATGTCCAGATGAATTGGTTCATGGCGAGTGGGTGGTGGATCTTGTGGCTGGGTATTTGGAATATACGTAAAGATAATCTACATTCGTCATCCTCGACTGCATAGCGTAGCTAGGCGATTGAGGATCCATGAGTGAAATATTTATATAGATCCCGGGTCGTAGCCCGGGATGACGAGGATGAGGGTATGAGGAAAATAGTACTGTGGGGAGTAGGGATTGTACTACTTTTAATAGGGTTGGTGTGGTGGCAATGGCCTCGACCAGGTGTAAAAGTGGCGATGTGTGATGTGGGTCAGGGGGATGCAATTTTATTTATGGAAGGCTTCTCTCAACTGTTGGTGGATACGGGATCTGAGAACGGTGGAATCTCTGCTTGTCTGGGTTCAGAAATGCCATTTTGGGATATGTTTGTGGAGACGGTGGTGATAACGCATACAGACAGTGATCACCTTGGGGGATTGAATAGTATCCTAAACAGGTATCAAGTGGGTAAAGTGATCACGAGTCAGGCGGCAGCAAACAGAGTGCAGGAAGCGGTTAATAATAGATCAAAAGTGGTTATTTCATGGCAAGGACAAGAATGGCACTTTGGATCTCTTTCGGGTCAAGTGAAATATCCCCCGTATATGTCTGAGGTGAGTAACATTAATGACACGAATGCTCAAAGCATGGTGGTACGGGTGCAGTGGGGAAATCAGTCAATGTGGATGGCAGGCGACGCGGAAAAAGAAACAGAAGAAAAAATGATTGAAGGTGGGTGGGTGGAACCGACAAAAATTCTAAAAGTAGGTCATCATGGCTCTGCTTCGGGAAGCACAGCGCCATTTTTGGCGATTCTACGGCCTGACCAGGCGTGGATATCGGTGGGGAAGGGTAATCGGTATGGTCATCCCGCTCAAGAAGTGCTTGAGCGTCTCTCTGGAATGAATGTGCGGATCAGGAGAACTGACATAGAAGGAACAATACTCGAGAAAGAGTGATTATTAGCACATTATATATATGACTGATTACTTATATTTATTAGATTGATATATTGTTGTATTTAATGTTTTGTAAAGTATTGATAATTACTCTATTTTGTACTAATCAGTCGGTTTTTTATGACGTTGATGAGAATGATGGGGAAAGTGTGCGGGGTAGAGAAACGCAAAAAATGGTATGCGATATGTTTTGGTGTTCATACTGTCAACGAATACGCGATAAACAAGTCGATCCCTCAATTTTCGAACGAAATTTCTCATTACAATGGCTACAACTCAAGTATTAGGTGGTCCATTTCTTTGAATTTGTATCGTTTTTTACTTGCGACAGGGTAGAAAGTGAATTGGGATAGCAACACATATTTTTCCACCATTGTGGAAAGTGGGTTTGTAGTTAAAATTGCTGATTGTGCGACATGGTTGCAGTTCTAACGATAGAAAATGGTCGTTTACTCATTGTGATGTCATTTTTCCTATACTCCTCCTGAGTATATTGATTGAGCTTTGGTGGTAAGGGAGGAGAGGGATATTTTTCTTAGCACTCAGCGAA
>CAZKMY010000060.1:397-6441 GCA_964554085.1 uncultured Pseudomonadales bacterium | reverse complement strand
TGACTTTGCGAGACGAGTTATCCAGGAACTAATTCCCTTATGGTCCATGAATTTATTCTAGCATTTATCATGACAATAAATGACTAGATTACTAAGCAGTAGTATGTATTAATTACCCATGATGGTGATGAAGCCTTGGTTGTTGCTTTCGGCGTTGCGGCAGATTTTGGCAGTCTTTAATTGGAGGGTGTACTCCCCTGCTTCGAAGTCGCGATTGACGATATCATCACCTGCGACACACCATTGTTTTTGATAGGGATCACAGCCTTGGCGGGAGAGGGCGCCGGATTTGATGACTTGGTCATCTTTGATGATTTGGTAGGGCAAGACAGTTTCTTGACTGTCCCAGGAATACCACGTGGAAATTTTGGTAACAAAAGATTTTTTGGTGAGGGTGAATTTGGCATTATCACCCATGCGGCAACCACCAATGTTGCTGACTTTGTATAGCTCGGTGTCTGTTGTAACCGGGGTGACCGGATCGGTGGTGGGGGTAGATTTTGGTGTGGTGGTCGGTGTTGATGTGGGGAAGGTGGTGGGTGTGGGGCTGGGAGCAAGTGTGACGACGTTGGATTTTTGGCAACCAGCAAAAAAGAAAGCGGAGATAATAAGTAGTGATGAGTATTGTTTTGCCGTCATGGATATTAGTCCTGTTAATTTAATCTCACGATAATGCAGTTGAGAATTAATAGCAAGATGTTGTGTTAATCTGTTAGAATCTGGATAAATCAAAGGATTTTGCGTATGGCCATGATAGAATCGAAACCTTCTCATCACTCTTATCCATCCCGAGTTGGTGAAAATGAAGCTGATTTATACATTTCTCCCAAGGTAATGAATGAACAAATATGGGATCCGCAAATTGTTGATACTCCTGATGGTCGAATGGTGTGGTTGTGCCCAGATGACGAAGCTACACAGTTTCAAATTGATTCCATGCAAATTGCCCTTGAACACGCGTTGTATAGAAGAAGTAAAAAACGACAAAAAACCCCAACATATAAATTTGATAAACGGATACATCTACGGTATTTAAAACCGGAGACGAATGAATATATGACTATCAAGATGTCTAAAGAACAACTTATAAGTGTATGGCGAGTACTGGAAGCAGCTTTTTTAAATAATCCTGACACTTATCCCGTTAGTTTTTCCCAGGGGAATTGATCGCGACCGAAGTGGCCGTAGCTAGCGGTATCCCGGTAGATCGGTTGGCGGAGGTTGAGCCCGTTGATAATGCCGGCGACAGATAAATCCAACAGAGAGGCTGCAAAATCTTGGATCACCTTTTCACTTTTGGTAGCAGTGCCAAACGTTTCAAATTGGTGCATGACTGGCGCTTTGGCGCCGATGAAATAGGCCAGAGCTACTTCACATTCGGTGGCGAGACCGGCAGCAACAATATTTTTCGCAAGATAGCGGGCGGCGTATGCACCTGATCGGTCAACTTTGGTGACGTCTTTGCCGGAAAAAGCACCACCGCCAACCCGGGCATAGCCGCCATAGGTATCGACTACAATTTTTCGTCCTGTGACTCCGGTGTCGGAAGCTGGCCCAGGAATGAACCAGAGACCAGTACCATTCACAATAAGTTTGGATTCGGGAAAGGTGAATTGATATTTTTCCAGAATGGGAACAACTACGGTGCGATAGATATCATGAGCTAATTCTGGTTGAGTAATGGATTCTTGGTGAGGTACGGCAATGACGACCGATTCGATTCCAGTGGGTTGACCATGATCATAGGCGACGGTGACTTGCGCCTTACCGTCGGGACGGATGTAGGGAACGGCTTTGGTGATGCGGGCATTGTCGATGGCGGCGGTCAATTCATGAGCGAGTTGAATCGGCAGTGGCATGTACGTGGAAGTTTGGGTGCAGGCATACCCAAACATCATACCTTGGTCCCCTGCCCCATCTGTGTCTACACCCTGAGAAATTTCGGGGCTTTGTTCATGAATATGAATGTCAATTTTGGCGTCGGGAGTAAAACGGAAATGAGGATCGGTGTATCCCAAATCACGAATTGTCTGCTTAGCGATTTCGGCATAATCGAGTTTGGCGGTAGTGGTAACTTCACCCGCGAGCGCGACAAAATTTTCTGTCACCATGGTTTCGATAGCCACACGGGATTGAAGGTCTTGTTGATAGGCAGCATCAACAATACTGTCGGAAATGGCATCACAGACTTTGTCGGGATGTCCGGCGCACACTGATTCTGACGTAAACGAATGGAAGTTCATGTTTCCACCTTTCGTTGATTGGTAGCTAATCTTTCTCCAGTGGACACCGGAGCTGGATGAAGCACCGTGAATTGCTTTCGGTTGCTGAGTAGTCTCTTTGGCGAGCCAGGACTCATGGACTACTGCTCTTGATTAAGAGTTAGTATATATCATTTATTTTTAAATTGGCATTTGAAGAACGGGGGTTTTAGTTACTTCTTTTGTAACATCTCGATTTCAAAGTTTTCGTTTACTCGCGCGGCATTGACAATTTTCTTGACGTCGGTTATCCCTTGACTATAAATATTTGGTCCAATGGTTTCTAAGAAAAAATTCAAGATTTCTTCGGCAGCAATCACGCCAATTTGTTGGTCACGTTCTGCCGTGAAGTAGTTCACGATATCATCGATAGCTTTTTTTCGTTGGTCGTCTGAGAGATAAGTGTTCATGGAATTTGCCCTGATTTATATATGGAGATTATATCTTACGGGAGTCGTAGGCCCAATGGAGCAAGGCTTGCCGCTGACGACGATGACATGATTCATCGAACGGAAGGCAGTGATTTTTAATTTGAGCAATGTGACGCCGCATAGCTACCCATCGTTTGATTTGGCGTTCATCATCAGGGTGGCGTCGACCCATGTAATAACGGCAATACCACTGAAACCAACCACGCGGATCATCGGGATGAACCCAGCCTTTCGCCCGCCAAACGGAAAGTGGCTGACTGGCGGAGACGCCAAAATAGTTGAGTGTTGGGTCGCTTTTTTGGGGAGATAATTTGGCGTGAGTAAACCACTCTATGGGAAATTCTTTTTGGCAATCGGTCATGTATTTGCCGCCAAAAATACCCATAGCTAATAATTCTGGAGGAGTTAATTCGGGAGTGAACCGGGGGTTGAAATGTTTTCCGACTGGTTCAGTCAGGGTGTATGTGTATCCGTGTTGCATCCGATCATGGACGACGATGGTGGTCATACTTTTTTTGGTGGGAGCGGAATAAAAATGCTGGTTTGACGCTTGTACGTTTCCCAGTCGGGACGGTCCGCGTACTTTTTTTCCAAAAGTGGAACACCGGAAACAAAGAGGATAAGAAAGGTAATGAGGATGGGACCAATAATAGTGAACCATGCATGTGGAAGCGAAAGCGTGAGGATGAATATCCCCCACCATTGGGTGACTTCACCAAAATAGTTCGGGTGACGGGTGTAACGCCACAAGCCAGTGGTCATGAGTTTGCCTTTGTTGGCGGGATTTGTAATATGTTGTTTAAGTTGTGAGTCACCTACACTTTCAAAATAGAATCCTAGGAGCCACACCATGGTGCCAAGAATGGTGAAGGGGTGGAGTGAACCGGTGGCGCGGAGCATGATAAAGAGTACGGGGAGAAAAATAATATATAGAAAAAAACCTTGGAGTAAAAAAACTTGAAGATAGGAGCGAAGATAAAACCAACTCCCCCACTCTTTTCTCCAAGTTTGATAGCGAAAATCTTCTGGTTTTTTCCAGTTGCGGCGAGTGACATGGAAGCTTAGGCGCAGCCCCCATATGGTAACAAGTGTAACAACTAACAAACTCAGGGGGTGAAAGTTGGCGGATTTGATAAGCGTGATCCAAGCTAAGAACACAAACCCTAATCCCCAGGCGGTATCGGCGACGTCATTGCGACGCAGTGTGATTGAAATCATAAACCACGATGTCATGTAGGCGAGGAGAATAAGGGCGATCGCAAGTGCGGGACTCATAGGCCAAATTTCTTGGCGACTAAAAAGCTGATAACAGAGACGCTTCCCGAAACAGTCATGCCCCACAAAAGATCAACAATGGTAACGATGAGCGGCCAATTTTTGAGGGTAGCCAGATTGGTGAGATCGTAGGTGGCGTAAGTCATGAGACCAAAGAGTACGCCGAAGAGTAATGCATGGGTCCAAGAATTTTTTGCCAAAGCGGGAGAAATGACAAAAAGAATAATGCCGGCAATAAACAGGAGATAAAAGATAATAGCAGCTGCCCAATTGGGAGTTGGACTCATGATGAAGCCAAGGCGTTTTGAGTAAAAGTTTTTAGCGACTAATCCAAGCCAGATTAAATCGATAAGGAAAAACGTGGGGAAGGAAATTGCGTAGAGTTTGAGAAAATCTGTCATATATTCATCCTACCATGCGACTTTTTACCGTTTGCGGAACGTTTCTTTATGAATTTTTGATTTTTGTTGCATAAATTCATCTTCAGGAAAGTGAATTTTTTGAGGCCGGGGCTGTTTCTGGAAATCATCTGGGTAGAATATTTTTCTTTCTTTCGTGGATTTTTTCTTTGAGTCAGTCCGTTCCTCAACGTTTTCTTGTGACTGTGGTAGTAGGTTAATTTGAATTCCTCCGCCCCATTCACTATTTGAAGCGGGGACTAAACGCGCTTCCCCATTGATATCGCGTACAACTTTTTTAATCGTTTGTCTTAACTTTGGTGGTAAATGAAGAATTTCATTTTTCACTCGAATATCATTTGAAGGGACTTCACGAATTTGGCCCAATACAATATGTGGAAATTCGGCAATAATTTCGTTGAGATCATTAGCGTGGCGTTGATTGTAAGCATCTTCGGGAGGTTCTTCATCAGGCCAGATATTATCCTCGCCAGGTGTCATGTATCGTTCTGGTGGTTTCTCACCTTCTTGATTTGACATACCAGAATTATAGCAGGGTGCTATTTTTTTGGATTCTTGGGGAGGGATTGGCAGGCGACGCCGTTGTTGTCTCCATCCAAACGATTGACATCATTCTTGGTACCGCCTACTTTTTCAAAGAAGGATTGAGCTTCTGGTTGGGTGGCGAAATCATCACAGTTATATTCGTCAGAGCGTTTGCCAATGGATTTATCAGTGGTGATGTTGCCTAATTTATCAAACAAAAGATTACCGGCACTATCACGACCAACTTTCGATTCTTGGAATGATTTGGTTTGCATCAGTTTTTGAACATCAAAATCATTCTTGGTGCCTTCTAATCCGAGTGCGGCGAGAAGTGCAATGAAGGCAACCGCGAGTGCAATCCGGGCTTGTTTCCAAACAACAAATAACACTGCAACAATAGCCAGAAGAATAATGATAACGGTCATGCGGAGTTTGTGACTACCCCGAGCCTGTTGTAGTTTTGAAGGACCTTCTGGGGTTGTTTCTTTTTTAGCCATACCGATTTCCTTTAATTATTTGTACTAACAATATGGTTATACTAACACGGAATTAGGAGAGACCAACAATGGCTGATTCTGCAGCAGTGAGACGATCTTCGTGATTATCTAGTTGATCGGTGTGCTCAATAATTTTGTGATTGGCAAGGATTAATTCTTGTTGGGTGTCCGTCGTGACTTTGAGAATGGCGTCGAGATGAGAAATCATGTCGCTACGAAAATCGGTAAGCTGAATCTTTACCTCGTCTTGGACAATGGAACGAACTTCGTCTAAATCTGATTGCGTGAGCATGCGCTCATTTAACCACTGAATGATCTAATCGGCAAGACGATCAATATATTGATATATCCCGATTAGTTACTTTTCCGGTGTGACTTCAGCACCTTCTTCTTCATCCCCTTCTTCAACGGGGGCGGCAGCCACAATTTGATCCCCTTCTTTGGCAAAGCGCATGAGAATGACACCTTGGGTGGGACGCTTGAGTTCGGGAATGTTTTTAAGTGGTAACTTGATGATTTGAGCTTCTTTGGTGGTAATGATAATGGATTCGATGGTCTGATCCACCCCTACTGCTGCGGCCAAATTACCGGTCTTGGGAGTAACTTCCATGACCTTAACTCCTTGTCCACCACGGT
>CAZKMY010000060.1:0-387 GCA_964554085.1 uncultured Pseudomonadales bacterium | reverse complement strand
CGCGGTTTTGAGCCGGGTATTCGGTGTACGGAGTGCGTTTGCCCATGCCTTTTTCGGAAATGACTAGGAGATCGTGGAACCATTTTTTACGCTTGTCTTCGGGAATGACGGGGTTAGGATCGATGGATTCAACCGCAATCACATGGTCATCAGATTTGAGGAGGATACCGCGGACACCTTTGGTATCGCGAGCGGTAGAACGGATTTGATCTTCAGAGAAGCGGATGGATTTGCCGGTGTAGGAAACCAGTAAGAGATCAGTCTTGCCGTTGGTGAGGCCACTCCAAACCAAGTTATCTTTTTCTTCCAAGATGATGGCAATGATGCCGGATGTGCGAATGTTTTGGAATTCTGATACGGCGGTTTTCTTGACGGTACCGTTGGCAG
>CAZKMY010000059.1:0-6555 GCA_964554085.1 uncultured Pseudomonadales bacterium | reverse complement strand
AAAAACTTGCATCAGGAGAGCAAATAGAGTAAAATACCCCATAGTATTACCTCCGACTACATAAACCGGAGGTTTTCTATGAAAGGCCCCCCAAAGGGGGGTACAATAAAACAATATGGACTTTGATCGCTTAGTAGTTGGATTTTTGGTTGATGAAGTCGTTGGTGGCTTTTTCATCTCTGTTCCCCCTGGACACATTGCGTGTGTCTATGATCGGGGCGCTGGAGTACTGCCACGCGTGTGGGGCCCTGGTCTTCACTTAAAGATCCCTTTCTGGCAAATTGCCAAGTTATTTAATGCTCAAATTCTTGAATATACGATTCGTCAGGGTTTTGACATCAACAGCAACAAAGAAGCCTTGGGGGATGAACCTATCAAGGCGACCACTGCCGATGGTCACAATCTTCAAGTTGAGGCTTCTATTCTATTCCGCATTGATAAAGCTCATGCTCCTGAACTGTGGGAAAATATTGGTGAAAGCTTTGTTTCCAAAGTAGTCCGACCCATTGCTCGGTCTCGGATTGCCAATCAACTTTCCAGCTTAGAACTTACCCACATCAAGATGAATCGATCAAATTTGGAGAACTTACTTAAAGATGCGCTTAACATCGATTTCTCCAACAAGGGCCTCATTTGTGAAGGCGTTCTCCTTTCTGAGATCAAAACCATTTCCGAAAACTAAAATACTTGTGCTGAGCGAACAAAGTGAGTTGAAGGATTAGCACTTTACTGCTTTCAGTGCTTGACACACTCTTCTTGAATTGGTAAAAATAGCAGCAGCAAACACTGTCTGCTAAGACGTGCAATTACGTATTATCAAATAGAGAGGAGCATAACTATGGCCACATCAGCCACTGTTACGATCACTAAAAAGAATTTGCAACCACTACCTGGTTACGTATTTGTTGAACCAGCCAAACAAGAAAAACAAACTGCGTCTGGCATTTATCTCCCAGATTCTCACGAAGAGAAACCTCAACAAGGTACTGTTCTAGCGGTTGGCACCGATTGGGTTACCGAGCATGGTGCCACCATCAAATCACCCGTCAAAGTCGGTGACTCTGTCATCTACAAAAAATGGGGTGGTAATGATGTAAAAATCGATGATATTGAATATCAATTCTTAAAATTTGAAGATATTCTTGCCATTGTTAAGTAATTAAAGAAAGGAATATGTCTATGTCTGCAAAACAACTCGCCTTCGATGATGATGCTCGCGTCAAATTGATGACTGGCGTCAATAAATTAAGTAAAGCTGTCGTTACTACTCTGGGCCCCCGTGGTCGCAATGTAGCTTTGGATAAAAAATGGGGAGCTCCCAGTGTTGTTCATGACGGTGTGTCCGTAGCCAAAGAAATTCAGCTTGAAGATCCCTTTGAAAACATGGGTGCTCAATTGGTCAAGCAAGCTGCAGAAAAAACCAACGACATTGCCGGTGATGGTACTACTACTGCCACCTTGTTGGCCCAGCAAATTGTTCAAGCCGGCATGAAACATATTGCTGCCGGTAGCAATCCTATGCTGATGAAGCGAGGAATTGATATGGCTGTAGAAGCAGTGGTTAAAGAATTGGCCAAAATGAAAAAAGAGATTAAGACAGAAGAATGGGAAAAGGTCGCTACCATTTCTGCTCAAAATCCAGTCATTGGCGCCAAAATTGCTGAAGCCTTAAAACGTGTCGGTAAAGATGGTGTGGTCGAAGTCGAAGAAGGTAAGACCATGGAAATCGAAATCGATCACAAAGAGGGCATGATGTTCGATAAGGGATATGCTTCTCCTTACTTCGTCACCGATGCTGACAGTATGGAAGCAGTCATTGAAAATCCTTACATCCTCATCACTGATCAAAAAGTATCTTCCATTTCCGACTTATTACCTTTCTTGGAAAAAACCATCAAGATCACCAAAAACATTGTGATTATTGCCGATGACATCGATGGTGAAGCGCTAGCTACCCTCGTCGTCAACAAAATTCGGGGTTCATTCAACATTCTTGCGGTCAAAGCTCCTGGATTTGGTGATCGCCGTAAAGCTATGTTGGAAGACATTGCCGTCCTAACCGGTGGTTCATATATCTCTGAAGCCACTGGCCGCAAACTCGATTCAGTAGTTCCTGAAGATTGCGGTCGGGCCGATACGGTTCGCTCCGATAAAGACAGCACCTCTATCATTGGTGGTAAAGGCACTAAAGCCGCCATTACTGCTCGAGTTGCTTCCTTAAAGAAAGAAATTGACAAAACCACCTCAGAATTCGACAAAGAAAAACTCGAAGAACGCTTGGCTAAACTCTCCGGTGGTGTTGCGGTTATTAATGTTGGTGCAGCCACAGAAATTGAATTGAAAGAGCTCAAAGAACGCGTCAAAGACGCAGTGGGAGCTACCAAAGCTGCTATTGAAGAAGGTGTTGTTGCCGGAGGCGGTGTAGCCTTACTCCGCGCTTCCAAAGCTTTGGAAAAAGTCACTGGCAAAACCGTGGATGAAACCGTTGGTATCAAAATTGTTAAAGAAGCTCTTGAACAACCCATGCGTTGGTTGGCCAAAAATAGTGGTCAAGACGACGGCTGGATTGTCCGCGAAGTCATGAATCATGCAGGGAATGCTTACGGATACAATGTCGCTTCACTTGAATTCGGCGACATGTTGGAACAAGGCATCCTAGATCCTGTCAAAGTCACCCGGTCAGCCCTGCAAAACGCTGCCTCGGTTGCTGCGATGATTCTTACGACTGAATGCCTAGTTACCGACCTTCCTGAAAAGGAAAAACCCATGGCTGCTCCTGATATGAGTGGTATGGGCGGCATGATGTAGTCGAAAGATAAAAAAATTCAATAAAGGGCCCTTCGGGGCCCTTTTTGCATTCCAATAGCAATACTCTACAATAGAGAAAGTGAGTAATCGCGGGAGATGATTAACTATGATTTCCTTTATTTATTTTGATGTTGGTGGAGTGACTATTAAGGATTTTTCCGCAAGCGATAAATGGGAGCTGTTTGAAAAGGACATATTAAAAATTCCACAAGACAAAATTCAGGAATTTAGCCAGTTTTTTGATGAGATAGAGCCAGAAATCTGCAACGGCAAATCGGTTGATGAATTTATCCCCGTATTAACAGAAAAATTTCATCAAACGTATCCTGCAGATTTTTCAATACTGCGTGAATTTGTGAAACTATTTGAACGAAATCAATCGCTTTGGCCAATCATGAAATTGCTTAAGTCGTATTTTAAAGTCGGATTACTTACGAACATGTATCCGCACATGCTTGATGAAATTTCTAAAGCTGAATTACTTCCTCCCATTGATTGGGATGTAGTAATTGATTCAAGTGTCGTGAAGGCGCGAAAACCAAGTGAGGAAATATATCGTATCGCAGAAACAAAAGCAGAATGTTTACCTCCTCAAATAATGCTGATAGATAACCTGCAAGAAAACCTTGATACAGCTCAATCCCGTGGCTGGCAGACATTTTTATACAATTCTGCGGATTATGAACAGTCAAACCGAGAATTAGCCAACTTACTTACCCACAAGTTGTTGTTATAATTGCCTGAGTATAAGGAGAAAATACCATGGAACCAAAATACAAACGGATTTTGCTAAAAATTGGTGGAGAAGCTCTCTTGGGTGACCGCCAATATGGCATTTCTCCCCAAGCATGTACTGACGTTGCCACTCAAATCAAAGAAATTCACGATCTTGGTGTTCAAATAGGACTCGTTATCGGTGCAGGAAACATCTTCAGAGGCATTGCAGCCAGTAAAAACGGCATTGAACGCTCCACAGCCGACTACATGGGCATGCTCGCCACTGTCATGAACGCCTTGGCCGTCCAGGACGCCCTCGAAAAACTGGGAACTCCTACTCGGGTTCAATCCGCCATCGAAATGCGGGCTGTCGCAGAGACATTTATCCGCCGCCGCGCCATCCGTCATATGGAAAAAGGCCGAGTCGTCATTTTAGCTGCCGGAACGGGCAACCCCTATGTCACCACCGATAGCGGAGCCGCCCTACGGGCGCTTGAGTTGAATTGCGATGTACTACTAAAAGCTACTAAAGTTGATGGGGTATACGACAAGGATCCCATGCAGTTCCCCGATGCGATCAGGTTTAACAACATGACCTATGTTGACGCCATCAAAGACCCCAACATTTGTGTTATGGACGCTGCTGGCATCTCCATGTGTATGGACAACAACATGCCTATCTATGTCTTCAACTTATTTGAAGCAGGAAATTTAAAACGAGCCATTATGGGCGAAGATATCGGCACTCTTGTGTCTGGTGATCAGCGTCACAACAATACTTAACGAGGTAACGAAGCGATAGCTTTTGATACCAAAGGCATGGGGTTAATCTTTGCACCATCTTGCATTACTTCAAAGTGAAGATGGGGGCCAGTGGTCCAACCAGTCATACCCACTTCAGCAACTTTTTGTCCAGCCTTAATTTGTTCACCAACTTCTACCATGATTAAGCCTACATGTGCGTAAAGGACAACTTTACCGTCCATATCAGTCACAAAAACGTGACGGCCATAACCTTGTTGTTGTTCCACAATGTCAGTAACCACACCATCGTCCATAGACACGACATCACTACCCAAAGGTGCGCGAAAATCAATACCGGGGTGCCCTGCATGAAATGTTTGAGAAATTCCCGTTAAATGAGTCACAGGTAAAAGATACGTGTGATCAGTAAGTACTTGAGTAAATCCAGGAATTTCACTGGCTGGTTGGCTAATATCCCACACTTGAAGGGAATCAGCTGAGGGCATAGCCGATGAGGTAGCTCCTACCACAACAGCAGCTACAAGAGGGGCTCCCATCCAAGCTCGGACTCGATCGTGTTGCCACAAAGGTCGAGTCACTAAGGTGATTGCCGTACTCTGAGAAAAACGGCCTTTACGCTGGCTTCTAATCCATTTTTTAATGGTACGAAGCTGTTTTTTAAATGGTCGTATCATGACTGTGGCGTTTTAGCTGCCACATCGCTCTTTAGCTTTTCTACCTGGGGTGAATGACCTGTCCTCCAATCATCCCATTCGTGGTAGTAGCCTGGGGCCGGGTAGTATGTATCTGGTGTTTGGTCCCAAAAAACCCTCTATATCGAGGGATCTGAAGAATAATATCATAAAAAGCTTAAAAGTCAATAGTTATAGGTCTAGTAACTCCCCAAAATTTCCGCTACGCTTAAACTAAGATCACCAAAAACAAACCAAGAAACGGGAGGATCATATGATTCGTGCTGCAATTAATGGGTTTGGCCGGATTGGTCGAACTGCCCTTCGTGCCTGGCTTGATCGTGCTGATTTGCATGATCAACTAGACATTGTTGTTATTAATACTTCTGGTTCCATGGACATCGAAGGATGGGGACATATTCTCAAGTACGATACTGCGTATCGCACCATGCCCCACGAACTCCATGTTGAACACATCCATGGCCGTAAAGAGGTAACCGATGAAGATCCTTTGCTGGGGTATTTTCATGTAGATAATCGACATATTCCTGTTCTTGCTCAAAAAGATCCTGAAAAATTAGACTGGAAGAAGTTTAATGTCGATGTGGTTATCGAATGCACGGGGGTTTTCCGGGATGAAAAGGGTGCAGGCAAACATATTACCGCCGGAGCCAGACGGGTGCTTATCTCCGCCCCTTCAAAAGGCGGACCTATCGGCACTTTTGTTTTGGGTGTAAATGCATATGATGGAGCCTGTCCTATTGCAGATAACGCCTCGTGTACAACCAACTGTATTGCCCCTGTCACCAAAGTAATTCATGAGGTGTTTGGTATCAAGAAAGCTGCTCTGACCACAATTCATGCCTTCACAGACGATCAAAACCTTCAAGATGGTTCTCATAAAGAAGATTTGCGTCGAGCCAGATCTGCTGCACTCAATATGGTGCCCACCTCCACAGGTGCTGCCAAAGCAGTAACTTCCGTCATAACTGATCTGAAAGGAAAATTTGGCGGTATCGCTATTCGCGTTCCCGTTGTGACGGGATCAATTTCTGATTTGACCTACATTGTGAATAAAGCCACTACCAAGGAAGAGGTGAATCAGGCTATCAAAGATGCTGCTGATACCCCTCATTGGCGAGGGTTAATCGGTTGGACCGAGGAGCCACTTGTATCTTCAGACATTATCGGCAAGAAGGAGTCAGTTATCGTTGATTTATCGCTGACTCAAGTAGTTGATGGTGATTTAGTCAAGATTTTTGCTTGGTATGACAATGAATGGGGGTACTCAAACCGCCTTATCGAGCAAACGATAGCGGTTGGCAGCGCGTAAATTTATATATAAAGATAAAAAAGAAAACCCCGGGAAACCGGGGTTTTGGTAGTTTGAAAAAATACTCGTCATCCTGGTAAAGGCCCTAGCCTTATCCAGGATCCATACACTAGAGAATTATTTTCATAGATTCCCGATCAAGTCGGGAATGACGATAAAGAAAAGTTGGATATAACCCCTATTATTTGAGGCGCGGAAGGGAATCGAACCCTTGCATCGCGGTTTTGCAGACCGCAGCGTTTCCACTTCGCCACCGCGCCA
>CAZKMY010000058.1:0-6651 GCA_964554085.1 uncultured Pseudomonadales bacterium | reverse complement strand
ATTATCTTTATTGTCATTATGTCGTTTTTGCGGCAAGTGAATGAGTATGAGCGGGGCGTGGTGTATACCATGGGCCGGTATAGTGGTACGTATGGAGCTGGTTGGCATGTGATTTGGCCGATTTTCCAGAGGATGATTAAAGTGGATGTGCGGACCAAAGCAGTCGACATTCAAAAACAAGAAGCGATTACCAAAGATAATGTTTCCTGCAAAATTAATGCAGTGATTTATTACAAGATTACCGAAGCAGCTAAATCGGTTAACGAAGTAGAAAATGTATTTTGGGCAGTAACGCAGATGGCGCAAACCACCATGCGGCGGATTACAGGCGAAGTGACGTTGGATGAATTGTTATCTCAGCGGGAGAAAATTGCTGAACAAATTTTGTCATTCGTGGAAAAATCTTCGCTGCAGTGGGGGATCGATGTGAGTGCGGTGGAATTGAAAGACATTGAGTTGCCTGAATCGATGGTGCGAACCATGGCCAAACAAGCTGAAGCCGAGCGGGAGAAACGGGCCGTGATTATTAACTCTGAGGGTGAGGTGTGCGCGGCAGAGAATTTGGCAAAAGCAGCCAGCCTAATGGCACAGACGCCAGGGGCATTACACCTACGAACTCTGAATTCGATCAACGACATTTCATCTGATCAATCCAACACGATCGTGTTTGCGGTCCCTGTGGAAGTATTACGGGCAATTGAAGGTGTTGGCAAGAAAAATTAGCAGGTGAGACAGATAGGCTTGCTGTCGGTGGTGAGAAAAGTATCTTCGTGGCGATAGCCGAATTTGCTGGGTAGATAGATGCCGGGTTCGATGGTGATGGTTTGATTCTTCACCAGTGGTTGATGATTGACCTGATTAATGTGGGGTAATTCATGCGCTTCTAAACCAACACCATGGCCGGTGGTGTGAATAAATTGAGACCCAAAGCCAGCGACTTCTATCACATGGCGGGCAGCTTGATCAATATCGGCTCCATTGGGATGATCGACAGATAATCGGCGAACTGCTTCGTCGTAGGCTTGATGCACAATTGTTTTTATGGTGGTGAATTCTGCGGGAGGGGTGTGCCGGCAATAGGTGCGGGTCATATCACTGACATATCCGTTTACTTGAACGCCCATATCCACAAGAACGATAGAGGCAGAAGAAAGTTTGGTGTGATTGGGTATATGGTGAGGGGACGCTGAATGAGCGTCAAAGGCCACGATAGTGGGGAATGCCATAGCATCAGCTCCAGCATCAAGACACTGATGTTCAATTTGGTGGGCAAGTTCAATTTCTGACCAGGATTGACTGACTGGATCAGTAATTATTTTTTGTATCCAATTCATGACATTCTTAGTGATAGAACAAGCTTTGGTGATATATTCAATTTCCTGTTTATCTTTGATTTGACGGAGGTTTGCGAGGATATCATCGATTGGTTCAAGGGTGGTATGGGGGAGAATTTCTCGGCAGCGATTAGCTTCAGCGACAGTGAGATTTTGAGCCTCAATACCTAATGTAGAGGTTTTATTTATATGAGTTGTTAATACCGTTGCCATGGTTTGAGCGAGCGACATGGGGATACAGGCACAGTTTGTAGGCAATAGGGTATGGGGGATAGTTACGAAGGGAGAATGATACAAAATGACTTTTGTGGGGGTGATCAAAAGAAAGGCTTCTCGCTCGGTAGGGTGAAGTGGGGCAAGTCCAGTAAAATAGCGAATATTTTCTTTTTTTGAGATAAGGACGTGTGAATAGTTGTTTTGAAGAAGTACTTTGCGCAACTTGGCGATGCGGCGGGAGTACATAGCTAGTTTTTTACCTTTGGTGAAGAGGATGGAGTGGATGATGGTGATGGAGAGGGGTTGTCTACGGTAATCGTCGATTTTTTCGTCAGGAGACTGACAACTTTGGCGGTATCAGACGATGTTTTTGCAGGAATAATTGTGAGTAAAACGAGATTATCAGTATTAATATCCTTGTTGGTGATAGTGGACTTATGTGAGGCATTATCCATGGCTGTGTAGGCAGTTTTGGTGGTTAATGCATAATTAGTTTCTTGGCCGGTTTTAACGTCAGTTAGAGTCAGAATGTTCTTTTTGAGATCGATTTTGGTAATTTTACCATAAGCAGATTTGTAGACCGGGGAATCGGGAGGATTCTTGAGAACTAAGACTCGGCGAGCATCTAAAACCTTGGAATCTTCTCTCAGATATCCCATGGCAGCGATGTAGTCGCCAATACTAACTTCTTCAAATTTCATTTCTTTGTTGCGGGAAAGGTCAACATAGGTGGTGGTGGCGGATGAAGAGGCTTGACGAACACTACCCTGCGTTGTCTCGAGAGAAAATGAGTTGGTGGTAACTGAGCTGAGGGTGCCGATATATGCCACTTTTTTTTGTTCGGATTCACCATCTTGTTTTATGACTTGTTCGATACGTTTTTTAATATTCTCCTTAATGGTTTCGGGATCTATTTCGGCACCACTGGTAGCTGCGGCTGCTGAAGCGGTGGCGGCATATACAGTAAAAGAGGGGACAGTGAATAGTGTGTAGAGAAGAAAAAAGAAAATAATGGGTGAGGTAATGTGTTTGGTCATAGGTTTATTTGGTCGATTTTACCTTGGCAGAGTCCGTACTGGAGAGATCTGCGGTTGAATAAATGACAGTAAATGACACGTTGGTGCTGTCACCTGTGGGACTGTAGCTGGTGACGGCAATGGTATTCAAACCGCTTTCTAACTCAACGGGAGAGTTGAAGGCTCCGGTATCATCAGCGATCGTGGTGACGTCGGCATTTGCACCGGTGATAACACTGATCATCGATTGAGGGGTAGTGGTGCCGATAACGTTTACGGTATCGGTAGAAACAATTTCATCTGGTTCTGGCGCGGTGATGAGCACAGTATGATCAGATTGATTGGAGTTGCCGGCTGTGGTGTTGAGCGGGATGGGGCTGGCTTTGGCATGTTTTTCCAGTGATTGGCGAGCGGTACGCACTCCAAATGCGACCACTAAACCAAGTGAGAGGCCAATAAGGACAGCTATGAGAACTTCTTTTCGCATACAATCGTTTATATTCCAGCTGTACTTTAGCAGTCATCTGCCTTTTGGTCAAATGAGGAGGTATGATGAAAACGTTTTATGAAGCGCTTTTTTGTAGTATTACTGATTGTGGTGATGGCGATTTGGGTACATGTACCTGATTGGTGGTGGGCAACGCACGTGCCAGCAGGGAGTTGGTTTACCGGTCAAGCGTCATGGGTGGACCAGATTGATTTGCCGCAGTATTTTCGTGTCATACGGATGGGGATGGAGCAAGGATCATTTCAAATTGTAAATTTTGCTGATTCGCGAGCAACTGATCGGGCAGTTATTTACCCTGTGTATACCTTGATTGGGATGCTTGCCCGTTTTATGACGCATGATCCTATCCTCACGTTTCATGTAGTAGGAGCGATAACAGGGACTATCCTAATGGTAGTAGCCTTTTGGTTTGTGGGCTTGTTTATCAAAGATGATCGGTGGAAATTGATTGGGTGGTATTGGCTCTTTTTGGCGGGAGGGATTGGTTGGCTGGGCTATCCTCAAGATGTTTTTCCTGATATCGGCGTGCCGATTTTTAATCTATGGAGTGCGTTGCGGTATCCACATGAAGCGCTTACGATGATTGCGCTGATGGGGTTTTTGGGTTGCACGTATCTATTCTTTTATGAAAAACGAAATGAAAAAAATCGGTGGTGGGGAATGGGTTTGGCGACGGTGGTTATTCTCCTGAATCATCCTCAAACCATTGTACCGTTGGGTTTGATTGGGGGCATGTATGGCATTATTTCAGCAAAGAAGCGAGGGTATTCTCGATGGTGGCAGTGGGTGTTCATAGTTGTGGGTACGTTTGTGGGGTATTACCTATTGGTTGGGAAAATGGTGTTGTCATCGTCAATGGCGGAGGGGTTGCGGAGTCAGGGAACGTATGTGTTTTCGGTGTGGTATTGGTTGGCGGGGTGGGGGATGGTGGGAATTTTCATGCTGTATGGTTGGAAAAAATATACACAGGATGTTTTCTTACGGTTGTGGTTGGTAGTTCAAATCGCGCTGTTTTATCTACCCTTTGTACCCTATCGCGGCATGATGATCCGAGGAGTGTGGATTGCAGTGATATTGTTGGCAGTGCGGGGAGCCGAATTGTTGGCGAAAAAATATGCATGGAATAACGTGTGGGTGGGTGCGGCAGTCATGCTTTTATCGATGGGGGATATTGTCTTTATTTACAACAAGCGGATGGATTTACATTACATGCAAAAATCAGCCTTCGTCTCACAACTTGATGGAGCAATGATGGAATATCTCCAATCTCAGGGCAAATACGGTGAGGGAATAATTGGGAGCTATAGAATGGCAAACTTAGCGATGGGGTACACGCGCTTGAGCCCGTATGCGGGACATTATCCATTTACCCCGCATTTTTTACAGCGGTATCCGGAGGTAGTTCGGTTTTATCAGGGGAAGATGATGGATGAGGAAGCAAAGACATGGTTGAAAGAGAATAATGTCCTATGGGTGATGATGGGGAATGAAGAGCGACAATTAGCTCGTACATCAGCCCTTTCATATTCATTTTTGAAAGAAGTTTGGCAAGATCGGGGAGTGCGAGTATACCAGTCAACTTTTTAAGCTTTGCAATCGGCAGAAACAGTCGATAGAATGTCAACACAAAGGAACAACATATATGGATATCACGTACTTAGGTCATTCAGCGTTTAAGTTAAAAGGCAAAGAGGCGACAGTTGTTACTGATCCGTTTGATAAAAAACTGGTGGGATTTGCCATGCCTCAAACATCGGCAGATATTGTCACGATTAGCCATGAACATGATGATCATAATGCGTGGCAACAGGTGAGTGGGACTGCCCGTCGGGTTGAACCGTATGTGATCCGGGCACCGGGTGAGTATGAAGTGAATGGGGTGGGAGTATTTGGTTGGCGGAGTTTCCATGATCAAGAAGAGGGGGCACAGCGGGGAGAGAACACCATTTTTTCGATTATTATTGATGGTGTCCGAGTAGTTCATTTGGGTGATCTGGGTGCGGTAATCGAAGATGATTTGATTGAAGGTTTGGGAACGGTTGATGTATTGTTGACTCCAGTTGGGGGCCGTTTCTCACTTGGTCCCAAAGAGGCGACGATTGTGATGGAAAAGTTGTCACCATCGTTGGTGGTACCCATGCATTACAAGACAGTAGATCATAGTGCTGAATTTGCAGATTTGCTGGGAGTTGAAGATTTTCTGAAAGCTATGGGGGCGGTGGATTTACAACCGGTAGAGAAATTGAAAGTAACCGGAGATAGTTTGCCGGAGCAGTCTCAAGTAGTATTACTTTCTCGAGTATAAACGAAGTATGCCAAATCAAGTTGCATCCCGATCTGCCCAGACTGGCAGAGTGCCACCTCATAGTGATGAGGCTGAAGTATCGGTATTGGGATCAATTTTGATTGACCGTGATGCGATTGTGGATGTGGCAGAATTTCTGAAACCTGAGCATTTTTACCGTCAAGCATATGGATCCATTTTTGAAGCCATGCTCTCGTTGTATGAGAAGCGTGAACCGATTGACGTGGTGACCGTGGCAGAGCAATTGAAGAAGATGCATGCATTGAAGCAGGTGGGTGGAGCTGAAGTCTTGACGACATTAGTTGAACAGGTTCCTACTGCCGCGCACACCAAGCATTATGGATTAATCGTCAAGGATCATTACACAAAACGGCAACTGATCTCGATGGCTGGTGACGTGACAGATATGGCATTTGATGAGGGTGGTGATGTGACGGAGGTGATGGATCGGGCGGAGCAGTCAATTTTTGCCCTGTCACAACAGCACTTAAAACAAGTGTTCATTCCGATTAAAGATGCGTTGGCGGAAAGTTTTGACCGGTTGGATGAACTGCATAAGTCATCGGGCGGTATGCGAGGCGTACCGACGGGGTTTAAGGATTTGGATGATTGTCTGGCAGGAATGCAGAATTCAAATTTACTTATATTAGCTGCGCGCCCTGGTGTGGGAAAAACCGCTTTTTCGTTGAATATTTGCCAATACGTGAGTGTGCGGCAAAAAATGCCGGTAGGATTCTTTTCTTTGGAAATGAGTAAGGAAGAGTTGGTGGATCGGTTGTTGGTGGCACAGGCAGATATTGATGCCTGGCGGCTGAAAACAGGTCGGTTATCGGAAGAGGATTTTACAAAATTGTCTGATGCGATGGGGGTGCTGGCAGATGCGCCGCTCTATATCGACGATACGCCAGGCATTTCGATTATGGAGATGCGGACAAAAGCACGTCGGTTGATGGCCGAGCATGGGTTGAAATTGATTGTAGTGGATTACTTACAGTTAATCCGTGGTCGGGGTTTGGAAAACCGGGTAACGGAAGTGGGAGAAATTTCTCAAGGGCTCAAGAATTTGGCGCGGGAATTAAAGGTGCCGGTGGTGTCTTTGGCTCAGTTGTCCCGGGCAGTGGAACATCGAACGGGAGATAAGTCGCCGGTGCTCGCTGATTTGCGGGAATCGGGATCAATTGAGCAGGATGCGGATGTGGTGATGTTTTTGTATCGAGATAATGAAGAGGATTTATCCAGTGTGAAGTTGAGTATTGCTAAGCATCGAAATGG
>CAZKMY010000057.1:0-7105 GCA_964554085.1 uncultured Pseudomonadales bacterium | reverse complement strand
TATCTCTTGACATTATCTCTCAGGAAAAACAACTTCTCTCTGCAGAGGTGGATCAGATTACAGCCCCCGCCATGTCAGGAGAAGTTACCATTCTTCCCAATCATATCCCCCTGTTTACGAAGTTGAATGATGGTGTTATTGCTATCAAGACTGGAGATAAACTGGACGAATTTGCTGTTTTAGGGGGATTTATGGATGTGGGCCCAGACAGTAAAGTTACTATCCTTGCCGACGCTGCGGTATATGCCGATGATATCAATATTGCCAAAGCCGAAGAAGCAAAGAAACGAGCCGAAGAAGTTATGAAGAATCGCGAATCGGAAATCAGCTTTAAAGAAGCTGAGGCATCGCTACGCAAAGCCCTTCTCGAACTTAAAGTGGCTGGTAAACGACGTCAGCGTACTCCACTCCAAACCTCATCTTAAAAGATGATAGGATAAGCCCATGCTTATTCTGATTCATGGCGACGATCAATCCAAAACCCGGGAAGAACTCCAAAAGTATTCCAGCGATGATACGGTCGTGCTTGACGGAAAAACGCTTGACCTCAATATACTCATTCAATCACTTGAAACAGGTAGCTTTTTTGGTGACAGCAATCGATTAGTGGTTATCGAAAACCTTCATCGGATGCGTTCAAAAACAGAATTAAAATCAATTCTTGAATATTTAACTCACGAAGATCCCAAAAACCTCAATCTTGTTCTGTGGGAAAACCAAGAATTAACTCCTGCTCAAGTAAAAAAGTTCACAGGTGCAAAAATAGTCACTGCCAAAATATCTCCCCTTATCTTTAAATTACTCGACAGCATCACCCCACAAGCCGATCCAAAAACAGTTCTCCCTCTTCTTCAAAACGCCTATAAAACAGACGCACCCGAAAAAATTATTATTCAAATTGCGGGCCAACTCCGCCTCATGATCCAGACCTTTGATCCAAAATTTACATTTCCACCCCAACTGTCCTGGAAAAAAATGAGTCTTACCAAAAATGCTCAAGGCTTTAGTCTTCCCAAATTACTTGAACTTCATCATCAACTCGCTGAGATTGACTACCGCAATAAAACCGGCCAGCTTCCCCTCACTCTGGCTTCTGAACTGGAGATGTGGCTTGCTCAACTTTAAGCGTGCCTTCAACAGGTTGTATCGTATTTCTCACTGGTTTTTTAACAATTCTTTCACCATCTCTGTAATGATCACCAATCCCCTTATATGGATCTTTAAAATAATCCATCTCATTCAAAATCTTTGGTTCACCCTCATTCATATACAACCTCAGTACATTCACTTATTTCTTACTGATTATACTCCTTCATAAATTGACACTCTATAATGAGAATATATTTGTTGACGTGAGAAAAAGAGATTGATACTATGGGTAAGGTTAAAAAAGTATGACAAAGTATGATAATTAACGAACAGAGGAGATAGCATGTCAGAAACTACGATTCATCCAGAAATATTCAAAGCCTACGATATCCGTGGCATCTACCCAACAGAATTGGATGAAGAAACTGCTTACCGAATTGGGAGGGGATTCGCCACCATTTTACAAAGAGAACTTGGCAAGACTAATATCCAAGTCGGAGTTGCCAATGACATGCGTCTCTCATCACCACAACTTAAAGGGTCCCTCATTCACGGACTGCTCGATAGCGGTTGCGTTGTCTACGACTTAGGCTTTGCCACCACTCCGACTTTTTACTTTGGCATTGGCTATCACAATTTGGATGGTGGTCTGCAAGTCTCTGCCTCACATAACCCGAGTGAATACAACGGCTTCAAGATGGTTCGCGCTCATGGTGTCCCTGTAAGTGAAACTAGTGGAATCATGGAAATTCGCGATTTAGCCGTTAAAAATGAGTGGCCTTCTATCACACAACCCGGTATCTATCGCACCATCCCCTCTATTACTGAAACGACTATCAATGCATTAACAAATAGTATTGATCTATCAAGTATAAAGCCATTTCATATCGTCATTGATGCAGCCAATGCAGTTGCCGCCATAGACGTAGAAGCATTCTTTGCCAAAATTCCTCAGATAAAACTGACAAAAATGAATTTTGATTTAGATGGAAACTTTCCTGCTCATGAAGCTGATCCACTCAAAGATGAAAATCTAAAGTTGCTTCAAGACGCCGTGTTAGAAAATCATGCTGATTTCGGTATTGCACCTGATGGCGATGGTGATCGTTACTTTGTAGTTGATAACGAAGGTAATATTATTCGCCAAGAAATACTTCGCGGTATCATGGCCCAAATCGCCATCAAAGAAAATCCGGGAGCCACCGTATGTTATGACATCCGCCCGGGGCGGATCACTAGAGACATGATTGAAGAAGCAGGCGGAAAAGCTTCCGTTACCCGTGTTGGTCACTCGTTAATAAAAGAACAAATGCTTAAAGAAAATGCTGTCTTTGGCGGCGAATCATCCGGACACTATTTTTACAAAACCAAATGGGGCACCTTTGAAACTCCTGCGTTACTTCTGTCAAAATTCCTCATCTATATATCAGCTCAAAACAAAACCCTCGCTGACATTGTTCGTCCGTTAAAGAAATATTTTCACTCGGGAGAGATTAATTCAGTTGTCAACGATATTCCCAGCAAACTAAAGGCATTGACTGAGAAATATGCTGATGCGGAAATCTCGACGCTTGATGGAATTACCATTACCTATCCCCATTATTGGTTTAATGTGCGGCCATCCAATACCGAACCTAAGCTTCGTCTCAACTTGGAAGCTGACAATGAGTCTCTTATGATTTCTATGCGTGATGAAGTTCTGTCTTTTATCCGCGCATAAGAAAAACTTTGAGAGTGTTACAATGAAGATATATCACGCTTCATGCGAACAATTCGTTATCATCTTTCACCAAACTATCAAATAGAGGAGGGATCGTATGCCTGAAAACAGGGTGGTTATTTTTGACCTAGACAATACCTTGGTCATCAATCGTCCGGCAGCAAAAAATGCCTATGAGGCTGCTATCAGATACCTGGCTCGGGAAACAAAAAACGATTTCGATAAACTCCACAACCATTGGAAGCGATTAGTTCAGCAATTCCAAATTGAAACTGAACCAGAAAAACGCGCTTTTGAATATTCACTCAGGAAGCTGATAGAACTCCACCGTATTGCCGACAGTTTGATTGTTCCCACTATCAAAGTGTATGAAAAAGAACTCCTCGCCAACCTCAGACCCATGCCTGGATCAAAAGAAATTGTCAGTTGGCTCAAAGAAGAACATTGCTTGGTCGCAGTAGCGGCAGGCACTGATCGCAGTATGGCAAAGAAAAAACTAAAGACGACACAACTTCTTCCCTACATTGATCTCATCATCTCCGCCTCTGAAGTAGCCATCATGAAGCCACATCCAGATTATTACCACCTCATCATGAAAGAATTAGGTGTCAAACCTACACAAACGCTGGTTGTCAGTGATTCAAAAAAGGAAGATATTGAAATAGCGAAGAAAATGGGCTTAGCTGCGATCGAAATTCCAGCCAACAACACTCAGTTGACTGCTCTCAAGCCGCAACTCTCCGAATTCTTAAGCTTTGCAACCTAAATAAGGTAGAAAGGTGTCTCATGTCAATTGATTTTACCAACCGAGAGCAAATTGCCGGATTGGATCATTCGGGAGTATTAGCCTCCATCGAACAGTTACCTGACCAAATTCAAGATGCGTGGAATCAAACCGCCAATCAAGATAATCACGCGTATGCTCAAGGGATTAATCACGTTGTCGTCTCAGGGATGGGCGGCTCAACCTTGGGCGCTCATGTCATTCAATCAATTGCTAAGGCTTACCTAAAGGTTCCTTTCGAAATTGTCAAAGACTACACCCTACCTGCATACGTCGATGACAAAACCTTAGTTATTCTCTCCAGTTACTCCGGTACTACCGAAGAAACCTTGAGTGCTGCAAAAGATGCTCAAAATAAAGGTGTGAAAATCGCTGTAATTGCTGCAGGTGGTCCGCTAGCTGACCTCGCTGGCGAACACAATTACCCCAGCTATATCATGCAACCAAAATATAATCCCAGTAATCAGCCTCGAATGGCTATTGGATATGCTATCGCCGGTCAAATTGGATTGCTGAAAAGTTTTGGCCTAATCAACAGTGAGCACTTTCCCGTCGATGCTACAATTTCATTTTTACGCGAAAACGCTATTAAATTTGCCCCAGAAACCCCTCACAACCAAGCTATGGAATTGGCAGAAAGCGCATTGAATCGGATTATTTACCTGATTAGCGCCGAACATCTCACGGGATCCACTCACGTCATCAATAATCAGCTGAATGAAAACGCCAAACACCTCACCGTTGAATTACAGCTTCCCGAATTAAATCACCACTACCTGGAAGGCTTACCTCATCCTGAATCAGCTAAAGATGGCTGCATTTTTTGGTTCGTCAATTCGGCCCTCTACTCACCAAAATTACAATTGCGCCTTGAATTAACTCAAGACGTGGTGACCAAGAATAATTTTCCTTCAAAAATAATTCAGCTCACCGCCCAAGATCCCTTTATACAAGCATTTGAATTGATTCAGTTAGGCGCCTACACGAATTTCTACCTCAGCATGCTCCACGGAATTGATCCTGCACCCATTCCCTGGGTTGACTATTTTAAAGGTCAACTGAAAAGCCGCCAACCGGGCTTGTAACTTCCATTATCTGTTTCTACAATGGGAAGAGAGAGGATAAAACTGCCCGTATGGTTAGTGTGCCCGAAATTATTATTATTCCCACCCAAGTAGGGGATTATGGTCCTGCAGATATCGGTGCACGTGCATATTCAAGACACCTTCTCACCTCACTCAAACTCCCCACCCCACCTGCTTTTGTTGTCACCCCTACCGCTTTTTACCATTTCCTCAATTTCGAAAATGGGCTAAATCAATGGCGACAAACCATAGAAAACGCCCATGCCTTCTCACCAGAAGATATGGTGACCGCGTCCCAAACACTGCAAAAACTGGTTAACAAACAAGGATTTGACCCAGAAATAACTGCGGGCATCTTTGAGGCATACGATCGGGTACTCCAAAATAAATGGGCCCATCTCACCATCAGTCCCACCCCCACTACACAAGCCCCCGTCAATCTCCCTCTGCCCGTCATTAAAGGAGAAACGGCTTTCTTAGACTTCTTACGTCAACTGTGGAGCTCGCAAATTACGCCTCAGGCATTAGCTTTATCACTTACCAATCATCCTCAGCGCATGTTTCAACCAGCTCCTATTCTTGTCAGCTCATTTGAACCGGCCACAACCAGTGGCACCATTACCACAATTGATCCTCTAACCAAAGATAAAAGCCTGATCCGAATTGAAGCAATCTGGGGGACCAATCCGCAGCCTCAACCTGAAAATATTCCCGCCGACGTCTATATTGCTGACAAACAACACCAATCAATCGTCAGTCGGACCCGCACCAACCAAACAACTCAAATCACCACTGACCATTTTGGACATTATCATTCACAACCCGTCCCTCCTGGCAAGCGTGACCAACAAAAATTATCTGACGAACAAATCGTCGCGCTGATTCAAGCTGCTCAAAAAATTCATGATTACACGCTTGAACCTCAAGTCATTAACTGGCTCATGGTCAACAAAAGCATTTTCTTTACTCGTTTTTCTACCTTTGACCCCAATCAGACTCCACAATACAAACCAAATTTTTCCAAGACGACAAAGAATACCTACGAAGTAATTGCCACCGGCCTAGCGGCCGCTCCCGGCATAGTTACCGCCCCCATCCTTCGTCCAACTGAGCGTCACACCTCGCTTGCAAATCGCATTGCAGTCTTCAAAACAGGCGATCCCCAATTGATTCAGCGAGCTCGAACCGCAGCTGGCATTATTATTGAATCAGGTGGTCTTACGTCAGAATTGGCTATTGTAGCCAGAGAGACCGGCATTCCTACCCTGATTGGTACCGGCAAAATCAAGATAGATGATGACCATGTGGTCACGCTTGATGCATCTCACAATCAAGTCGTATCTGCGCCCACTCCCACCGTCCTACCTCAATTTCAGCCACACAATCCCCCCAAACAAATCGAGGACAATCTCCTCACTGCGACTCCTATCTACCTCACCCTGAGTCAAATCGACCCAAGTCAAGCTGCTGCATATACCCACACTGCAGGTATCGGCGTCTGTCGCGGGGCTGATATTTTTAGCGCCACCAATATTCATCCAAAACACCTCTTAAAAGATGGTTGGTCAAAAGGAGAATCGCTTCTCGTTGCTTCACTTCAGGATTTATGCCAAACGCTCGGTGAACGACCTGTCTACTATCTACCCTATGACTTAGATACCGCCAGTGCCACCCAACTTACTCATGGTGACATCTATGAACCCACCAATGAACAAAATCCGCTCATCGGATACCGTGGTGCCTATCGCATTGCCAATGATTCATCAATATTTGAAGCCGAACTACGAGCAATCAGTACGTTGCGTCGAAAATATGGCATAAAGAATCTCTCAATTCTCCTTCCTCTTATCCGTTCTCTTGAAGAAGTCGGACCACTCATTCGTCTTTTAAGTGATAACCAACTCTATGCCTCGCCATCGTTTCAAATCTGGGCAGAAATTGGCACACCAGCAGCTACATCATTTATCGCTAAACTACCTGAAGCAGGGATTCAAGGAATCCATCTCAATCTTGATCTTTTAGCCACGCTGATCCAAGGGTATGATCCCAACTGTGCTGAGGTTGACCAAAACCTCAGTATCCTCCATCCTCGAGTGCTCTCAGAAATTCAAACCTTTGCCGAGGTAGCCAACAAGGCAAAATTGCCCATCATCGCTTCAGCATACCAACTCAATCAATCCTCGGATGCGGTGTATGAAATACTTTCCCGCGGCATCAGTGCCATCTCCATCAGTCCTCCGCGTTTTGCCGCAGTTCGTGCATGGGTTAATCAAGCAGAAAATAAAATTGCCTCCTCTCAAAAAACGGGGAAATAGGATAATATACATACCATATGGTACTGCCCAAAATTCACACCATAAAAGCTCACGAAATTCTTGACTGTCGAGGAATTCCCACCATCGAAGCCACCTTGTGGTTAGAAAATGG
>CAZKMY010000056.1:5200-7133 GCA_964554085.1 uncultured Pseudomonadales bacterium | reverse complement strand
GGCGCAGAATCACTGTTGATGAAGCCTTAAAACAATATGCAAATATTGATTGGGCTACGATAACCGATGATGAAATTAGAACCATTCTTGAAAAGGAACATTTTGAGGTTCCCGGTGTCTTTAGTCGGGACAAAGCATTGTTTATCATTTTTGATCACCTGGTTCCCAAACACTTAATCGAGCCGACCTGGGTCATTGATTATCCCCAAGAAGTCAGTCCCTTGGCTCGTAGTCACCGCTCCAAACCTGGTCGGGTCGAACGATTTGAAGGTTACGTCGGGGGCAAAGAATTATGTGATGGGTGGACCGAAATTGTATCAGCTCTAGAACAACGCGCCCGGTTTGAAAATGAACAAAAAAATCTCAAGGCCGGCGATGCTGAAGCCCAACCACTCGATGAAGAATTTTTGGAGGCTTTGTCTCATGGGTGTCCTCCCATGGGCGGAATTGGTATTGGTATCGATCGTTTAGTCATGTTTATTACCAATACATGGTCGATCAGAGAGGTAATTGCCTTTCCGTTAATGCGTCCCATCAATCAATCACAGGAGTAATAAAGTATGGTCACACGCGATGCAGTTACCCAAGCCGTTGAAGCTATCATTGGCCACCAGCTGCTTGACCAAGCTGCTCTAGTGGATCAGGGTCCAAACGCAGTTCAGATTAAAGGAAAACCTCAGGTAGGAACCATAGCATTGGGAGTGTCATGTTCTCCCACCTTTATCCGCCGGGCTATCGAAATTGGGGCGGACTATTTGATTTGTCATCATGGTATTTTCACCAACTACGATATTGTCCGTGGCAGATTTGATGGGGTAGAAACTAGATTGAAAATGATCATAAAAAATGACCTTACTTTAGCGGGTTACCACTACTCTTTGGATGCTCATCCTGAAATCGGGAATAATGCGCAAATCATTAAAAAATTGGTCGCCAAACCCACCAATGAGAGGTATTTTGATGGTTGGGGCTGGGTAGCCGAATTTCCTGTTCCCATCACGGTCAATGAATTTACTACTCGGCTTGAATCGGTAGTGAATCATCCTGCTTATGTGGTCAAAGCTGGTCCCAATAAAATTAAACGTATTGGTGTCTGCTCAGGAGGGGCAAAACCAGGCAGTTCTACCCTCATGGAAATTGTCGACAAGCGGATTGATGCGCATATTTCAGGGGAAATTATTGAGTCCAGTCCCACCACAGCCGAAGAAGTGGGATTTAACTATTTTTCCTGTGGTCACTACGCCACAGAAGTATTTGGAATCCAAGCCCTCGGCAGAGAATTAACCAAAAAATTCGGCATTAATGTGAATATCCAATTTGTGGATGTTTCAAGTGTGCTCTAAATAACATATATGACTTATCACTTCAGACTTAACACTTAGGACATTCTTGTTATGGCTATTCATCCACTCCCCCTTATCCTCGCCTCCACATCTGAATCAAGACAGGCGATATTGCGCCAAACGGGATTAGAGTTTTCCTGTCAGGGAAGTGAATTTGATGAATCAAGCATTGTTTTGAGTAATCCTCGTGAACGGGCAATAGCACTTGCTAAAGCCAAAATAAACGCAGTAACTGACGACAAACATCCTGCACTGATTATTGGAGCAGATACGGTTGTTCTTCTGAATAACAAGGCGCTGGAAAAACCCAAATACAAAATGACTGCCGTCGCTATGCTGAAAGAGTTGTCAGATCATATTCATACCGTGCTGACGGGCTGGGCTATCTACAATAACTATAAAGATAAGTGGTATGAGGGATTTTCCGAGACATACGTTACCTTCCGCCCTCTATTGCATCAGGAAATTGTTGAATATGTCAATGATAATCCTGTCACCTCCTGGGCAGCGGGATATAATGCATCAATGTCATCAGCTCCGCTTTTTATCAGTAAAGTAGAAGGGTCTCTTACGGGATTAAATGGGCTACC
>CAZKMY010000056.1:0-5100 GCA_964554085.1 uncultured Pseudomonadales bacterium | reverse complement strand
TGGTTAGACCTTCAAAAAGCATTATGGATGTAGAGGTGAAATCCATCAAAAAGAAATTCAAAGAAAAGTCCTTTGCTGCTGGCGTTAACCGCGAAGAGGTAGAACAAGGTGCTACCGAACTCGGTGTCGACCTATGGGAGGAACATATTCCAGTCGTTTTGACTGCCATGCAATCTATCGCTGAGGACCTGGGATTAAAGTGAAACCGCAAATAAACTATTCTCCGGGAGTATTAGGATTGGCAATTGATAAAGATTGTCGGTTTTTATTAACTCAACGGTATGAACCCGAACACCTCGAAGTGCACGAAAAATGGCAAATACCGGGAGGAGGATTAGAATTTGGTGAACAGCCCGAAGAAACACTTACTCGGGAAATGCAGGAGGAACTTGGTGTTGCCCCCACCATTCTCTATCCTTACCCTATCTGTAAAACCTCAGTGTGGCATCACCCTGAAAAGTCAGTTTCCGTCACCTTACTTTGTTATGTCATCACTATCGGCTCACAAATACCCCGCATTGGTGACCCTGAAACACTTGAGTACTCTTGGGTGAAAAGAGAAGAAATATATGGGTTAAATAAACTCCCATTAACCGAAGTTTTTGTTGATGCAGCTACCAAAATATGTAACCAATACAGCTTGTGGACCGCCTCCAACATGCTACAATACTAACTAACGGCGAGGGAAATAACAGCAAAAACCTAAGCGGTCGAAAGACGGTAGGTTTTGCTGATTTACAAGGTGGTACATCCACCTTTTTTTGTAGGAAGTAAGCCCTCTAGTCAAACTAAAAGATAGTAGGTAGAATGCAAAGTTATGCTAAACTTCTTAACCAAACTGTTCGATTCCAACGCTAAAACAATTGAGCGGTATCAAAAAATTGTCGATCAAATTAATGAATATGAATCAGAAATTAAAGCATTAAGCGATACTGATCTCAAAGAAAAAACCCAAGAATTTAGAACTCGTATTGATCAAGGAACTACGCTTGATGACATTCTCCCCGAAGCCTTTGCAGTTGTTCGTGAAGCCGCCCGCCGCACCTTAAACATGCGCCATTTTGATGTTCAACTCATGGCTGGCATTGGATTTCACGAAGGCAAAGTGTCCGAGCAAAAAACTGGTGAAGGAAAAACGCTGTCTGCTACCACGGCACTTTATCTTAATGCACTCCCTGGTAAGGGAGCTCACCTAGTCACTGTTAATGATTACCTAGCACAACGTGACGCAGGGTGGATGGCGCCTATTTTCCATTTTTTAGGACTTTCTGTCGGAGTCATTTTCTCTGGTCAAGGTGAACAACCGGCCCTCATGTACGATCCTGAATATCAGGGGAAAGAACGGGGGGATGAGCGGTTAGAGCACTTGAAGTTAGTTACTCGTCAAGAAGCCTATCAAGCTGATATCACCTATGGTACCAATAATGAGTTCGGCTTTGATTACTTACGTGACAATATGGTTCAGTCATCCGACCAAATGGTCCAGCGTGGTCATGCGTACGCCATCGTGGATGAAGTTGACTCTATCTTGATTGATGAAGCCCGGACACCGCTGATTATTTCTGCTCCCGACACTGAACCAACCAGCAAATATTTTGAATTTGCCAAACTGGTTGATTCACTCACCAAAGAAATTGATTTTACCATCGATGAAAAACAACGCACTGCCAATCTGACCGAATACGGTTTACGTCGCCTCGAAAAACGACTAAACGTCGACAATTTGTACGAAAAAGATTATGACACGGTTCATCATATGGAAGCGGCCCTAAAAGCCAAAACACTCTTCTTAAAAGACCGTGATTACGTGGTTAAAGATAATCAGGTCATTATTGTGGATGAACACACGGGTCGACTCATGTTTGGTCGTCGTTACTCCGATGGATTACATCAAGCCATAGAGGCTAAAGAGGGAGTAACTATTCAACAAGAATCCCGAACGTTGGCTACCATTTCTCTCCAAAACTATTTCCGTATGTACGAAAAACTGGCCGGCATGACAGGGACCGCTATTACTGAAGCCGAAGAGTTCCGTCAAATATACAACATGGACGTAGTGGTTATCCCTACCAACAAAGATGTAGCCAGAAAGGATGCTTCGGATCTTGTTTTCAAAACCAAGCGTGCCAAGATGGGCGCCATCGTTAAAGAAATTCAAGAACTTCACGAACAAAATCAGCCTATTTTGATTGGTACCAAATCCATCGAACAAAACGACATCATGGCCAAGTACTTGAAAAAGATGAAAATTCCTCACCAAGTGTTAAATGCTAAAAATCATGAACAAGAAGCTAAAATCCTTGCCGATGCCGGAAAGCCAGGCGCTGTGACCTTGGCTACCAATATTGCTGGTCGGGGTGTGGATATTGTCTTGGGTGGTTCCATGCCGGAAAAACCTCACAAAGATGCTTCAAAAGAAGAGAAGAAAGAATATGAGATCAGACTGAAAGAATGGGAAAAACTGCATCAAGAAGCACTTCAAGCTGGCGGCTTGCATGTCTTGGGTGTTGAGCGGCACGATTCCCGTCGGATAGATAATCAGCTGCGGGGTCGCTCTGGTCGTCAGGGAGATCCGGGATCTTCCCGCTTCTATGTTTCCCTAGAAGATGATCTGATGCGTATTTTTGGAGGCGAGCAAGTTTCCAAACTAATGGACATGTTAAAAATTCCTGAGGATCAACCAATTGAATCGGGTATGGTCAGCAAGAGTTTGGAACAAGCTCAATCAAAAGTAGAGTCATTCCATTTCGATCAACGCAAACATGTGGTTGAGTACGACGACGTGATGAATAAACAGCGGGAAATCATCTACAAACGTCGTCAAACTATTCTCCAGGATATCGAAGCAACCGATGAAAACACGACCATTCTCAAGGATAGAATTCTTAATTCGTGTCAGGCAGAAATCGATCAGATTATCTCTCCGCCCATGGCAGGAGCGTACACCAAAGAAGAAATACAAGATTTTGTCAAAGAGTTTTTAGTGATTATTCCGTTTGATAAAAATTCTCAGGAAGCTATCGCTGCAGAACTCTTGAAATTAGAAGACGAGCAAGCGATTAAAGACAAGCTGTATGAAGTGGTTACCACCACCTATCAAAACCGCGAAACCCAATTGGGTGAAGCAGCCATGCGGCAGCTGGAACGCTACGTTACCCTCTCTACCATCGACCAAGCATGGATGGATCACTTGGATGCCATCGACGACTTGCGGGAAGGTATTTGGATGCGCGGTGGGAAAGAACAGGTCCTTACCGAATACAAGCGGGAAGCCTTCGACATGTTTGAGCGGTTATTAAATGGTATAGACACTTCTATGGCCAAGCTCATTTTCCGACTTCAACCAGCCGAAATGCCCGTTCAATCCATCAGGCCTGAAATGGTTACAGCGGGTAAAGACGAAGACTATATCCCCGAAGACACTGCTCCTCCCTCTACTCCTGTACCCTCTACCCTAAACCCTAAATCTTCTTCTACCAGCGCCTTTGCAGCAGCCTTGGCTAAAACCTCCAATTACGTCCCCTCATCTGATGGCCGTTCACCTGTTTTAGTCAAAGTTGAATCAGGTCAACCAAAAATCGGCCGCAACGACCCCTGTCCCTGTGGTTCCGGTTTAAAATACAAGAAGTGTGGCATGATTAACGCACCTCAACATAAAGGGTAGTTATATACTGGAGTCAGTATGAAAATTACCTTTATGGGAGTGGGGGAAGCGATAGACGCTGTCCCCAACACCTCAATTCTTATTGAAGACTCTCAAATCCTCTTACTTGATTGTGGTTATTCTGTTCCATTAGCTCTGTGGAATCACGCTACTGATCCAAATTTGCATGGTGACCATTTCTTAGGACTCCCTGCCATCATTCTTCATATGATGGATGACAATCGGACAAAGGATTTAACCATAATGTATCCGCAAGAATTCAAAGAACTGATCCCACAAGTCTTGGACATATCGTTTGGTGATGATTTTAAGCGGGTTAAATTTAAAATTAACTTCGAACCCATCGAAGAACACGACGTGGTTACCTTGGGAGAGCTAAATCTTGCCTTCGCCAAAACTCAACATCCTCGTGGTAATCTGGCTGTCAAAATAACCAACGGCACACAAACGGTCTGTTATAGTGGCGATGGCAAAATGACAGACGCTTCTAAACGCATGTATGAGGGTTGTGATCTTCTGATTCATGAAACGCATCAAGAGAAAAATGGCACATCAGGTGCAGCCGTGTATCATGAATCTATTCAAACGTTAATTGATTATCAGCGCACCAACCATACTAAACAAATTGCCTGTGTTCACGTTAGTCGAAGAATTGACAAACAAACCCTTCAACAGTATCAAAATTCATCACTCATCTTTCCCGAATCCGGCGATTCAATCGAATTGTAGCTATTTATCGTCATCCTCGAGGAGGCCATCGGCCTGCATCGGGGATCCATGTCTATCCATAATATATAGATTCCGGGTCAAGCCCGGAATGACGGGAGATCTATAATCCGTACGCAGAGAGCTTGGTGTTACCTACCCGGATACGGGTCAATTCATATTTCTTTTTCGCACATTGAATTCGGCCGGATACGGTATCAAATGCCATACTGTAACCGTTTGTAGATAGGTAATTTATGGCTAATGGACTCATTAAGCCATACGGGTAAGCAAAGATTTTTTCTTGATTCAACGAATGATCTGATAATTGAGTCTCGGCAGTTCCCACTTCTTTCTTAATCACATCAGATATTGCCTTCATATTGTGATGCGACCAGGTGTGGTTACCAAAATATATGCCATTTCCCGCCATCTCACTAATCTGATTCCATGAAAGATAACCGGGATTTTCTGCCAAACCCGTAATCATAAACACGGTGCCTTTAAATCCCATATCTTTCAACACAGGCAACATATCAGTGAAATTATCACTATACCCATCATCAAACGTCAGCATGACCGCATGGGCAGGCAATGGTGTCCCATTTTCAAAAAAATGCTTTAATTCTGTTGCTGTAATTGTGGTATATCCCTTGTCCTTTAAATACTGCATTTGTTCACGAAAGATGGGGGTATATACCGTTAACCCTGTTTGTTTGGCAGCTTTAGCC
>CAZKMY010000055.1:0-7262 GCA_964554085.1 uncultured Pseudomonadales bacterium | reverse complement strand
AAGAAGCCTGTTATATCTAATTTCATCACGAGAAGTTATTCCAATTAAAATTCCTCCATTATCTATAAAATGTTGTGACTCCTCTAATGATCTAAACCCATCTATTGTAATTAATGGGAACTGATACCTTGTAGCAAGCTGTTTAGCAAGATTCATTGTCCAATCTACAAAGATTTGTTTACCAAACCTAGGTTTTAGTTCATCATTTATATCCCTAAGAGTATTTCTAGAAAAAGGTGGAAATTGCCCCAATGCTACTGCATATTCTCGTAATCTATCTGACAAAGGTAAGTGATAAGAGGCTGTTAAATTCTTGATTATTTCACCCACGGTACCTTTTCCGCTAGATATCCTGCCAACAATACCCATTAAGGGAATTTTAGATATTAATTCCTTACTATCCATTTGATCGTATATTGGAGCTGCATATCTTAATACATCACCTCGACTACATACTGCGCCCATCATTAACAATTTCCCCGCAACATCACCAATTCCACTCCATTCGCCTAAATGAACTGCTAATTGACCAATAGTATGTTCAACTGCTAATACTTCTGGTTTAAGTTCAGTAGAGTTCGCTTGAGAAGATAAAGTAGTTCTCAAATTCAACAATGCTGTAATAGCGCTATAAAGTCCATGAACATTATTGTGCTCATAAGCTTTTCCGATAATTATCGATGGATCAAAACCTGTTTCTTTCAATATATTCATAAAATTTACCTTGCTTAAACAGAATTATAACCATAATTACTTATTAATCCAGCTTTAGAGCTGTTTACTAAATAAGTTCTGGCAAGATCAACCACAGCTCGCTAACTACATTTTACTTTTCACTTGAATTCCAGATATATATTTGCTTTCATGGTTACATGATCTGCTATTTAATTCGCCATGGGCAGCAAATACCACATCCCGGTGACCCGGGGCTGACAGATATAGGCAAGCAACAAGCTCAACAAGTGGGTAAATTTCTCATTGATAAAAGTATCGATACTATCATCTCCAGTCCTCTGAAACGAACGATTGAGACAGCACAAGAAATCTCCTCTGTCATTGGAGTTGATTATATTGATCAAAGATTAGCAGAACGGATGAACTGGAGTAGTGATTCTATTTCACCAGAAAAGTTTGTAAGTGAATGGAATAAATCCACACTTGATCGCGATTACACACCGCTCTATGGAGATTCTTCTATCGATACAGGTAACCGAATCAGCAATGTAATAGCTTCTCAAATGCACGAATTAAATATTGTTCTTGTTACCCACGGCGGAGCGATTGGAGATTATCTACGAAATACATTTAGTGAAGATGAAACCAAACCGCTCTATACCAAAACTAGGTGGGGAAACGATTATTTAATTTCACACTGTTCAATAACTCAAATTGAAATTAATGACAAACCACATCTCCGTCTCTTAAACTCCACTCATCATCTCTCAATAGTTACTGCTTAACATTTCGTACAATCATCTTCACAAAACTCGAAACGTCTTTCTTGTTGTCGACTAAATTTATCGTATTTGCATCAACAACGATTAATTTTGAAGAAGGAACATGATGAGTGATCATTTCGTCGATAGACGCCTGAAGACGATCTAAATACGACGACTCAATTCCCAATTCATACTCACGCCCCCGGTTTTTAATCCGCTCAAGCGCTGTATCGGTAGAAACCTTCAGGTACACCATATAATCAGGTTCACGTACACCCCGATTTAAATACAAGAAAGTGTCGTAATACAAATTCCATTCATCTTTCGTCATGTTACCCAATTCGTAACACGTTCGAGCAAAGGCTACATCTTGATAAAGGGGAAAATCTTGAGATACGTGGTGACGTCTCAGCTCGTCCTCAATTCGCTCATGGTTTTTTATTTTATTCACTAAAAAATACATCTGAGAATGAAAGGCCCACCGTTTCATTCGCTTGTAATACTTGGGCAAAAACGTATTATTGCCAAAATCCTCTTCAAACAAGGAAAACCCTTCCTGAGACAACAAATTGGCTGCCGTTGTCTTTCCCGATCCCATCAGTCCAATGAAAGAAACAAATGAATGGGCCATATGTGCTATCGTAAACCCACAAAATCATCCGTGGTATGATCAATTTATAGAAAAAACTAACAGTGAGGTCATATGGGCATGCTAATTTTAGGAATCATTATTCTGGTAGTTGGGCTATACCTTATTGGAACCTACAACACCCTCCAAGTTCTATTAACCCGGATCCAAGCATCAGTTCAGGAAATTGGTAATCAACTCAAACGTCAGGCAAATCTCATTCCCAACTTAATCGAATCCACCAAAGGTTACCTGAAACATGAAAAGGGGATTTTTGATGAGTTGGCTGCCGCGAGGCAAACAATTCTGTCGGCAGTGAAAGATCAATCCAAACTAAATCAAGCCACTCAAGTTATGGACAAAATTGTTCCCCAAATGGTGGCAGTCATGGAAAGTAATCCTCAAATTAAAGCAGATGGCATCGTCATGAAATTAATGGATGAGTTAAGAGATACATCAGACAAACTCATGTATTCCAGACGCTCTCTAATCGACCTAACTGCTGACTACAATATGAAGCTAGTTACCTTTCCTTCGAATATAATTGCGAATACATTTGGTTTTAAATCTCAACCCGGCTTAGTTGTTTCAGATATGAAAACTACCACCTCAGTTTCCGAAGATGAAACAAAAAACATTGAAGTGAAGCTATAACCAAACCCCTATACTAGCACTCATATTGACAGTCTGCTAATTATTGTGTATCTTCTTCATATATGCTCAACATATACGAACAAGTTGATCGCAATAAACAAAAAAGTACTGCAATTATTATCGGATTTATCGCCTTCGTTTTTGCAGCCGCGTATTGCATTTCTTACGTCACCAACGGCAGCGGGGGGCTGTTGGGTTGGGCACTGATTGTTGCGGGCGTTACCAGTTTCGCCAGCTACTATTATTCCGACAAAATGATCTTAAGTCTGTCGAATGCAAAACCCGCCTCACGTGATGAGTATTTTAATTTCTATACCGTAACAGAAAACTTGTGTTTAGCCGCAAACATTCCTTTTCCACGGCTCTATGTTATAGACGACACTGCCATGAATGCCTTTGCCACTGGCCGCGACCCCAATCACGCAGTTGTTTGCGCCACCACAGGCATCCTCAACCGACTCACTCGAACTGAACTTGAAGGAGTTATTGCCCACGAACTGTCACATGTTCGAAATTATGATATTCGTCTCATGTCTCTGGTCACCATTTTGGTTGGTATGGTTACCTTGCTTGCTGACTGGTCGATGCGAGTCAGTTTTTGGGGAGGTGGACGCAAACGCGACAACGACAACAATCAACTCAATGTCATTATTATGTTTGTTGGAATCATACTCATGATGCTATCTCCACTGATTGCTCAGCTTATTCAACTTACTATCTCTCGCCGACGAGAATTTCTTGCTGACGCTTCTGGCGTGGCCCTGACGAAATATCCAGAAGGCCTTGCTCGAGCTCTTGAAAAAATTAACGTTGATAAAGAACCTCTCGAAGCTGCCAACAAGGCCACCGCCCATCTTTATATTTCTAACCCCTTGAAAAATAATAAAAGTAGTGCCGGCTGGTTTGCCAATCTGTTCTCTACCCACCCTCCTATCGAAGAACGGATTGCCGCACTCCGCGCCATGGTTTAATTGAGGAATATATATGTTCAATCCAGACAAACTTACCAAAACTGCATATGAATCGCTTGCACAGTCAATCGAACTTGCTAGAGAAATGCATCATCCCATTGCTACCCCGTGGCACTTGGCAAAAACAGTATTCACCACCTTCGGACCATCACTGGAGATTGTCAAGAAAATAGCAACAGATCTCCCCGGGCTGATTGACCATATCGACACGCAACTACAGCAGTTACCAACATCAGATGACGATTCTAATCCACGCATTGGAACCGAATTAGGAAAATTGCTTGAAGCGGCTGATGCTGAGGCGCAAAAAATGAACGATCAGTTCATTTCACAGGAAATGCTGCTCATTTCACTGATATCAAACAGTGAATTGAACACATTATTATCTCAATATCAAATTACCGACAATAACGTGCGAAAGGAAATCATGGATATGAGAAATACACAGCAAAATTCCGCCTCCACTTCCACCAAGACATCACAAACCCTTGAAAAATACACTACCAACTTTACCCAATTAGCCAGCGATGGCAAACTTGACCCTGTCATTGGTCGGGACACAGAAATCCGACGAGTCATGCAAGTCCTATCCCGTAGAACGAAAAATAACCCTGTTTTAATCGGTGAGCCAGGAGTAGGTAAAACCGCCATCGTCGAGGGACTAGCACTTCGGATTATTGCAGGAGATGTTCCCTCATCTCTCGCCAACAAACAGCTCCTATCCCTTGAAATGGCTTCCGTGTTAGCCGGAGCAAAATATCGAGGAGAATTTGAAGAAAGATTTAAATCAATCATTGATGAAGTCCAAAAACGAGAAGGAGAAATAATCCTTTTCATTGATGAATTACACACAGTCGCTGGAGCAGGCGCATCCGAAGGCGCAGTTGATGCAGCCAATATGCTTAAACCTGGGCTAGCGCGAGGAACACTTCGAGTTATTGGAGCCACTACCCTCAACGAATATCGTCAGTACATTGAAAAGGACAGTGCGCTAGAGCGTCGATTTCAACCTGTCCTTGTCAATCCTCCAAGTGTGGCTGATACCATTTCAATCCTACGGGGCTTGAAAGAAAAATATGAACTCCATCATGGGATTCACATTGAAGACGATGCATTGGTTGCAGCCGCAGAACTTTCAGACAGATATCTTTCTGATCGATTTTTACCAGACAAAGCCATCGACCTTATCGATGAGGCCGCATCTGCACTCAAAATTGAAACCGAATCAGAACCTGAACAACTCGATAAATTAAACCGGCATATTACCCAACTAGAAATCGAACAAAAAGCGCTTGCGAAAGATCGTGATGGGGCCAGTAGTGCGAAATTAAAAGAATTAGAGCGTCAAGTAACTGACGCCAAAGAGAATCAGCGAACCATAAACAGTCGCTGGCAAGAACAGAAAAAACTCCTGGACCAACACCGAGAAATCAGAAATCGGATTGACGTGGCAAAAGCAGCACTGGAAAAAGCTGAGAGAGATATCGATTTGGATGCTGCGGCAAAAATAAAATATGGGGACATTCCAGAGTTACAAAAAGAGCTGGGCGAGGCAGAAAAAAAGTGGCAACAAATCCCTGCTGAAGAACGACTTATCAAACAAGAAGTTTCTGGTGATGACATTGCGATGGTAGTCTCACGCTGGACAGGTATTCCTACCACCAAATTACTTAAGACTGAGTCAGACAAGTTGATTCATCTGGAACAGTTGTTGGGTGAACGGGTTATTGGTCAAAAAGAAGCTCTTACTGCGGTTGCCAATGCCGTCAGACGCTCACGAGTGGGCATTGCTGAAGAAAATCGGCCGCTGGCTACCTTTCTCTTTTTGGGGCCAACTGGTGTTGGTAAAACCGAAACTGCCAAAGCTCTCGCCGACACTCTGTTTGACAATGAAAAAGCCATCATCCGCCTAGACATGAGTGAATACTCAGAGCGCCATACAGTCGCCCGCTTGATCGGGGCTCCTCCAGGATATGTGGGGTATGAGGAAGGCGGTCAGCTGACTGAGCAAGTACGGCGGCATCCCTATTCAATCGTTCTGTTTGATGAAATTGAAAAAGCGCATCCACAAATTTTTACACTATTCTTGCAAATTTTTGATGAAGGACGACTTACCGACGGACAAGGCCGAACCGTCAATTTTACAAATACAGTCATCATCATGACTTCAAATCTGGGTGCCAAGATCCTGGAAGAACACCACGAACACATCGATCAGCAGGTAAAACAAGAATTATGGAGACTCATAGAAAAAACATTTCCACCAGAATTCATTAATCGACTCGACCAAGTCATCATGTTTGAACCTCTTACTAAGGACGAAATCATTCAAATTGTTGATATGCAGCTAAAAAGGACCATAGACCGTCTCCGTAAGCAACAAATAGAAGTGGTTGTAACACAAGCAGCTAAAGAACACCTGGCTCAAGTCGGCTATGACCCCATATACGGTGCCCGCCCCATCAAACGGTTGAATCAATCAGAAATCCTTGATCCCATTGCTATGAAAATGTTGGAAAATCCGTTGGAAAACCGCATGATTACCGTTGACTTGAAAGGTCAGAAACTATTTATTAAAACCTCCACGTAAATCACCAGGTGAATGTAAAAAAAAGTACGCTACAATGATAGCCATATGAGTAATACCATTAATGTCGCTCATCTGGCGGCCCTTACCAATATTCCGGTTAGTGATGCTGAAGTACAAAAATTTTCTTCGCAATTTTCCTCCACACTGGATACCATCAAAACCTTGGAAGAACTTCCTACCGACCAGGTGGAGGCTACTCCGCAGGTAACAGGACAACAAAATGTCTATCGCGAAGACAATATTGATCTTTCCCATTCGTTTTCTCAACAACAAGCACTTGCCAATGCCAAACAAACCCACAAGGGATATTTTGTAGTTCCGGCGGTACTCAATGAATCATAATACACTTTCATTAAAAGATGCCCTCAACGGGCTCAACACAAAAAAATTCAGCTCAGTTGAATTAACACAATCTTGCTTAGACAAGATCAAGCAAACAGAACCAAAATTAAATGCCTTTGTTTCACTCAACGAGAAAGCAATTGAAGCTGCCAAATTGGCAGACGAAAAACGGGCTAAAGGTGAAGCAGGAACGTTGCTGGGCATTCCTATTGCCGTTAAAGATAACTGTTTAACTGAAGGTATCCAAACAACGGCTTCTTCAAAAGTGCTTGATGGTTTTATCCCGCCCTTTGATGCGACAGTAGTAAAGAAAATAAAGGATGCGGGTGCAGTTATTTTAGGCAAAACGAACATGGACGCCTGGGCACACGGATCCTCCACAGAAACTTCTGATTATGACACTACCAAAAACCCCTGGAATACAGATCATCTTCCCGGTGGTTCATCAGGAGGCTCTGCTGCAGCCGTCGCCGCTGATAATTGCATCATTGCCATTGGTACAGAGACAGCTGGCTCAATTCGGCAACCCGCTGCATGGTGTGGCATTACCGGACTCAAACCCACCTATGGCAGAGTGAGCCGCTATGGCGTGATCGCTATGGCTTCTTCAACTGATTCTCCCGGACCAATTGCTAAAT